>CACYEW010000076.1 GCA_902773455.1 uncultured Ruminococcus sp. | reverse complement strand
GACGAGATCGTGCTGTTTCTCGACGAGCATAACGAGATCCCGTACAGAACTCTTTACCGCCTCGGATTCATCGCCGAATCGGAGTACCGGAATATAATCTCGAAGATACAAAAGGGCGAGGAGGTCGAGATACCTCAGCACAAGTATTCTTACGACGAGATAATGAATAAGGAATTCTATCTTCTCACGGAGGCGGAGCGGTATCTCAAAGCCGAAGACGGAACGTTTTACCGCCCCGACAGAGTCACCGAGGATTTCAAAAAACTGCTCGGCAAAGCGCTGAAGCTCAAGATCGTCGGCATAGCAAAGCCGAACGGCTCGACAACCGGCATATCGGTCAACTCAGCCGTCGGCTATACGAAGGCTCTTACCGATTTCATGATCGAATCCACAGCCGAAAGCGAGATAGTGACGGCGCAGAAAAACAATCCCGATACGAACGTCATAAGCGGACTCTCGTTTTCTCCGAAAAACGACGAGGAAAAGAAAGCCGACGCGAAAAAGTACGTCAACTCTCTCGGCGTGACGGACAAAGCGAAGCTCTTCCGCGAGCTGATGGCGTCGGGTACGGTGAAATTCTCCGATTTTGCCGAAACCGATATAGATATGACGAAGCTCTCCGCTCTGACCTCGTCGATGTCGGGCGGCGGAGCCGCGAGCGAATCGGATCTTGCCGCGATACTCGATCTCGTTATACAGTCTCCGCCCGAGGGTCTTCTTACGGCGATATACGACAAATACGTTTCAAGCGGATCCTACGCCGACAATATGGATCTGTTCGGCGTGGTGGATACCGATCTGCCGACGTCGATAAACATATATACCGACACGTTTGAAAACAAGGATAAAATAACCGAGGCGATAGCCGAATACAACAAGACCGCCGAGGACGGAAGCAAAATAGTCTATACCGATTACGTCGGGCTCCTGATGTCTTCGATCACGGTCATAATAAACGTCATATCGTACGTCCTCATCGCGTTCGTCGGCGTTTCGCTCGTCGTATCGTCGATAATGATCGGTATAATAACCTATATATCCGTTCTCGAACGCACGAAAGAGATCGGCATACTCAGAGCGATAGGCGCCTCGAAGGGCAACATTTCGCAGGTGTTCAACGCCGAGACGTTCATAATCGGACTTCTCTCCGGCCTGTTCGGCGTAGGCATAACCGCGCTGATACTGATACCCGGCAACCTGATAATACACCTCCTTGCGAATACGAAGGATATAAACGCCGCCCTGCCGCCGCTCGGCGCCGTGATACTCGTGCTTTTAAGCATAGGCCTTACGCTTCTCGGCGGTCTGATACCGGCGATCAAAGCGTCGCATAAGGATCCCGTCCTCGCTCTGCGGTCGGAATAAGACTTACCGGAATATGAAAAGCAGACTGATCTTTCAGTCTGCTTTTTGCTTTTTGATTATGCGCCTGCCCGCCGCGCGTTTGCGCGGCGACAACCGTCTTTGCGGCGGTCCGGCGTTTTATCTCGGTTGTCTTACCGATCCGTTGCCTATCGGATATACCTCTCCGAATCTGTCGATATACGACTGGGTCTTGCCTTCTTCGCCGTCATACCAGATATCGTTTCTGATATCGTACGCTCTGACGTTTTCGTAGGTGTTGCCGTTCGCAAGATCTTCGTCGGTATGATAGTAGCCCCACAGATCGTTCTCTTCGTGGAAGATGTCCGCGAAATATCTCGATACTTCGGGTCTCTTGTAATTTTCGTTCTTCGAATAGCTTGCCGAGAAGTGGAGCTCGGTGTTTTCGACTCTGCAGTTGGTCAGCTCGTCGGTGTCATACATCGCGCATCCGATGAGACCGCCGATGTTATGGAAGCCTATAATCGTGGAATTCGATACCGTGCAGTGATCCATTTCGACCGTGCCGCCGAAAATCGCCGCTCCGACGATGCCGCCCGCTCTGAAGCAGATGCCTTCGGTGTTGTCTTCCTGTCCGACGCCGCCGTTGAGGTAGAAGTTGTTTACCGTCACGTTTTTCATCGTTACGTACGCGGGAACGTCTATCGTGCCGATAACGCAGCCGGCGTGTTTGTTGGTCGGTTCGATCCTGCAGTTGTTGAACGTTACGTTCTGAATGGTTATGTCGTTTTTGATCGCGCCGAAGAAGCCGTAGCCGTGGATCGGGCCGGATCCGTTGATCATATAGCCGTAGCCGTCGGGTTCGTCGAGGTCGGCGTCTTCGATATACATACCGTTGATAACGTGGCCGTCGCCGTCAAACGTGATGTCGGCAATAAAGTCGCCGCAGATCGGGTTCCAGTGTTTGCCGCCGTCGAGTTCGGGGCTGAGGTCGATATCGGCGCCGAGCTTGATCGTCATGCCTTCGAAATCAAACGGGCCTTCCTCGCCGTCTTCATAGGGTACGTAAACCTTTTCGTTGGCAAGGCGTGCAAATTCGAAAAGCTGTTCGCGCGTGTTTATCGTGATCGTGTCGTTGACCACTTCAAGCGTGGTGCCGCTCACGGCGGCGCCTGTTACGGCTTCGGTCGGAGCTTCCGTCACGGCCTCGGTGGGAGCCTCGGTAGGAGCTTCGGTCTGAGTTTCAGCCGGTTTGGTCTCGGGAGCCTTGGTCTCCTGAGCTTTGGTCTGCTCTGCCGGTTTCGTATCGGCGGGGTTTACCTTTTCCGCGCAGGACGCGAAGCAGCACGCCGTCATGACGATGACGAGAAGCAGGCTGATGATCGCTGTAATTCTTTTCATGTTTTTTCCCCTTTTATTTTAATTATGTTTTATATCAATCGTTGCCGATCAATTCCACGTTGCTTTTTCCAGGTACGGCACGAAGTTTTCGCGCTCTTTTTTCGTCGCGGTCTCTTCGGCGCCGGATACGGGATCGTAGAAATACTGATAGCAGAAGTAAGCGACGCCTTTGCATTTGCCGAGCGTTTCCGTATACTGCAGGCATCTGAGCAGCACGTCTTTATGCTCCGCCCATTCGTTTTTGCCGGAGCCGGCGTACTGATCGTAGCCGGATCTTGCTTTACCGAGCGACATACCGATTATCAGCTTTACGTTTTCGTTTTTGATGATGCCGCTCCACGTGTTGCAGACTTTTTTGAAGCCGTAGTTCTGATGCTCGAGCCCGAAATACACCTGCGGGCAGACGTAGTCTATGTAACCTTCTTCTCTGCACCACTTGTCGACGTCCGCGTAATGCGAATTTCTTACCGTGTTGATGTTGCCGGCGGGGCTTATGCCGTATATGCGCCCTTTGCCCGATTCTTTGGTGACGCGGTACAGCTCCGCGACGAGCTTTGAAAGCGCGTCTTTGCGGAATTCAGCCAGAGCCAGCTTACCGCCGTCCTTTTTATACGCTCTGTACGCGCCGGCGTCAAACGACGTATCGGTCGTCGGGTAGAAGTAATCGTCCATATGAAGTCCGTCGACGCCGTATCTTTCAAGCAGTTCGACCGCTCCGTCGATTATGAGCCGCCTTACCTCTTCATAGCCGATATTGAGGTACACTCTGCCGGATACGACCGGCAGATATTCTCTCTTCTTCTCCGCGTCGTCATACCACTGTCTTATGCGGTATTTGTCGGAGACCTGCCTGATCTCGCTTTCCTGCATGGCGCGCATCGGGTTGATCCACGCCTGAACGGACAGGTCTCTCTTATGAGCCTCTTCAACGATTATCGCAAAAGGATCATAAGTGAATTCCTTGCTGTACTTGCCCGTGACGAGGTAACAAGGCGGGCAGATATCCGACGGATACATACTGTCGGCGTACGGCCTGCACTGTACTATAATCGTATTATAATGATTTTTTATTACGTTGTCAAGCACAACGGACAATTTTTCTCTGAAATCGTCCTCAGCCCTCTGACCTCTCGTACCCGTATATACGCCGTTGAGGTCGAACTGGGAGAGCCACATGGCTTTCATATCCGTGTAATTCAAAGCTTCGTTCTCCTCTGCGGGAATCTCTTCGGTGACCGCTGTCGCCGTGACCGCCTCCGTCGGCGGTTCGGCCGGAGGCTCGGTCGGAGTTTCCGTGACCGTTTCGGTCTCTTCCGGCGTCGCCGAGGTCTCCGGTTCGTCCGTCGTTACCGAAGCCGGCTGAGCGCAGGCGCATAACGCGGCGCACACGGCAAGGAGCAAAGCCGCCGCGATCAGTTTATTCTTCATCACGAGAACGTTTTCGTTTTATCTCTTTTGCTCTTTATTATGAGCATCGCGACCGTCGCAGATATCGCTGCCGCGCCGATCGCAATAACTATCGCGATCACGGGATTGATGCCGCCTTCCGGCTCTTCGGGTTTATCTGTAACGGGAGATTTTTCGGTCTTTTCTTCCGTCCGTTC
>CACYEW010000075.1 GCA_902773455.1 uncultured Ruminococcus sp. | reverse complement strand
GGCTCGCCCCAGATGAAATCGATATAAGACGCGTCGTGTACGCCGATTACCGGATCGTACGGCGGAAGCGTATGCGAGAGATGAAAGCTTCTGCCGCCGGCGCTGACGCAGGCGTAGATCATAAAGGAGTCTATGTAGTTTATGATCCCGATTTTTTCTTTTTCGGGCAGCGCCGCAAAGCCGAGCATCGTCGGTTCTCCGCCGTTGCACATCCACGCATAATACGCCTTGGGCTGTTTAATTTTCAGTTCGTTCGGGCTTTTCGTGACAAGTGAGCGTAAAGGACCGAGCGCCATGGATTCGTGATTGCCTATGACCGGTATTATCCGGTCGTCTTTTTTCATTTCGCAAAGCGTTTTTATACCGTCCGGACCTCTGTCGATAATGTCGCCCAGAACGTAAAGCCTGTCGTCATCATTAAAACCGATCTTTTTCAGCATTTCGGCGTATTTATCGTAACAGCCGTGTATATCCGATATTGCGTATATCATTCTTTTTCCTCTAATCAAACGGTTTTGTCGGGTCATATGCCCCAGTAAGATACCGCCGCGGCGATCACTTTTTCGATCTCGCCCGGATTCTTGAAACGGTGATCCGCTCCGTCTATTATTCTGAGCGCCGCATTTTTATGAGAGCCGCAAAACGATACGATATCATACGGCGGCACCGTATCGTCTTCGCTGCCGTGGATTATCAGGAGCGGCTGATCGCAGCGGCATTCGGATATACGGTATTTTTGGAGTTCTCCGTAAAATTCATACGGCAGATCTATCTTACGCTCAAAGCCGCAGGTTATCGTTTTACGGCGTTTGAAATCCTCCGGCGTTGTTTTCAAGAGATCCGTAAGAATATGTTCGGGCATGGTTACCGCCGGGGCGCGTAAAACGATGTTGAAATCCGAAAGCTCCCGACTGCAAAGCAGCGTTATATATCCGCCGAAGCTTGTGGCGAACAGATACTTTTCCGCGTCGGGATATTCCGCGCGGCACCAATCCGCAGCGGCAAGCAGATCGCTCATGCAGTTTGCGACCGTCAGATCGCGCTCGGACGTTTCGCTTTTGCCGTGAGCGGGAAAGTCAAAGCACATCAATGCGACTCCTTTACCGGTACAGTGTCCGGCAAGCGCGCGCAAAGCCGAGCTTTCTTTATCTCCGCCAAAACCGTGGACGCCGAGAACGATCCCTCTGATGTCTTGTTCGGGTTTATACAGTTTGCAGCTGACGGGATATCTTCCCGTCTTAATATTAAAATACTCTTCTTTCACGATTCTCTCCTTTCATTTATGACGCGAAGCCGATCCTGTGATTGACAAATCCGTCGCTTACCGCGGGCAGTTCTATATCCACGTCCTCGATAGAGGTCAGGGCTTCTTCCGTCACATCGTCCGGGTCCATTGACAAAATACGGCTCGCCTGATTCATTTTTGAAAGTTCTATGACGTTTCTGACGTATCTTCCGTTGCCGAAATCGGGCTGAATTCTTGCCGAGTCGAAAGCCGCCGAGAGCTTTGCGATCGCCGCTTCCGAAAGCGTTACGCCTTTCGATTTACCGATCATACGGGCTATGTCGCAGAGCTGTTGCGAATCGTAATCCGCAAACGGAACGTGAAACGCGATACGCGAACGCAAGCCGGGATTCTTGTTCAGAAACGTCTCCATTTCGTTCGGATAACCGGCGAAGATCACGACGAGGTCTTCCCTTCTGTTCTCCATTTCCTGCACTATCGTGTTTATCGCCTCGTCGCCGTATGATCCGCCGCGGTCGTCTGCAAGCGAATAAGCCTCGTCTATGAACAGTACGCCGCCCATTGCCGCTTTGAACTTATCCATGACGATCTGCGCCGTCCAGCCGACGTATTTTCCGACAAGATCGCCGCGCCCGACCTCAACGAGATGCCCTTTGGATAAAAGTCCGTTTTCTTTCATTATACGGGCGAAGAGCCGCGCGACCGTCGTTTTCGCCGTTCCGGGATTGCCGGTGAATACCATGTGCATCGCCGGCTTGTCCTGCTTGATGCCCTTATCTTTATAGATCTTCTGTATTTTATAATAATTCAGCGCCTTGCCTATGACGGATTTCGCCTCGTGCAACCCCACCATTCCGCTCAGCTCGTCAAACGCGCTTCCGCGCTCGGGCTTTTTCGCCGCGGTCTTGCGGCAGGTCTCGACGCTTTTATACTGAGGAAAAACGGAGGTTTTCATTTTTTTATCGTACCAGACGTCGAAGATATTGCGAAGCTCTTCGGGCAGGTACTTTTTGCCGTCTTCTATCTTGTTGAGAAGCGCTTTGTCGGCGCGCACGAACTGATCTTTACAAATCATTTTCAGATACCTGCGCGATCTTTCTGCGTTTGCAAGGTCTTCCTTTATCTCAATAACGCTGACGGCGCCGAGATACTCGAAAAACGTTGATTTGATTTTTTCGCAGTTTCGCGGGAAGCAAAGCACGGTAAGCGTCTGATTGCGGTATTTCTTCGCTGTCTCGCAGATAAGAGATATCACCTCAAGCTCGCTGTTCGCGAACTCGTCGTCTTCGGAATCGTCGTTTGCCGCATACTTCACGACCATTGTACCGCCGGCGCAGCTTTTGTAAAGCGTGTCGTAAACAAATCTCGATATATCCTGATTGGGTTTTATATCAACGCAGCAGTAACGTTTGCTTTTCAGTCTGCCGTTACCGCAAAGAGCCTGCAGCAGAGTGCGCGTAAGCTTGGCGCACACCTCGTTATTATCGGTTTCCACGAGATAGTGAACGGGATGCCCGTAGGCTTTTTCATTCGTTCTGCCCGAATAAATGCGGTCAAGCTCCGGGGTAAGCGTATCGATCGCAAAGAACCTTTCAGCCGCGTTGTACACGGCCTTTTTTTCTTTATTTCCGTCGATCAGCTTTTCATCGTATTGCAGACTGCAGTAATGTCTTTTGTTGATTTTTTCAAGACCGTACCGTTCAACTATATCGTCTTCATCTTCGATATAATGATTACGACAGGATATTTCCATGAGTTTATACGCAGATGAAAACGTGATCTCTTCGGTCTTTATACCGTTCACTTCCGTGCTGACGGCTTCGATGAACAGGCCCGGTATTTTGTCAGCGTCAAAAGATCCCGATGAAACGATACCGCAGATCATTTTTTTGCCGTCAATATACGAAACGAAGCAGTATACCCCGTCGCCCGCGTGTTCGTTGAATTCACCCGTTTTATCTTTTACACGGTCAACAAATTCATCTCTGATATTTCTGTCTTTGCTTTCTTTGATCCATTCTTCGTCCGTTATCAAAGCGGTCACCTTATAAAACAACATTTTTAACCTCCGCGTTGTGATCTTTTCTTGTTCATGCACTGTCAGTATACCACGTCAGATGCACCGAAAACGGTACGCAGCCTCGCATGAGACGTTTGCAAAGCTTTAAATCTTCGTGTATTTCATCCCGGAATAAATAACCCGGTTTTCGAATATGTATTATCATTTATCCTGATTTATTATGACTTTGCCGCATCCGCCGCGCCAGTTCTTAACGATAGAATACGTCACCGTGCCCTTCTCTTTAGATACGGTATAAATGATATCGTAAAAACCTTCGAAGCATTTCAGTTGAACGGCGTTCATTTCGGACAGTTCACCGTTTGTGTATTTGCACACTCTGTTTGAAATTTCAAAAGAAACGATGATAGGAACATTGAATTCTTTTGCTATCCTTTTGAGGTTGAACGTGATATTGTCCAGTTCCGCCGTTCTCGAGTCGGTAAAATCCGGGAAAAGCGAAGCCATGCCGTCAAGAGAATCAATTATGACCGCACCGGCGTCTTCGGTATGTTCAAGCAGTATCTCTAAAAAATCGGTCGAAATATCGGGTAGACTGATGACCGATATGCGGCTTTTGAGCAGTTTGGCGTAAGCGAAGCGCAGCTGCTCCCATTCTGCCGCGCTGATATCGTATTTATCTTCCTTATACGGTATATCGCACAGCTTGAAAAGAAGCAGTTCAGCCGCGGTCTCTTCACTCATTTTGTCCGTTATGAAATACGTGATCCTGTCGGAGCTGACGGCACGAGAAAGGATACTTATAAGTATAGAGGAGCTCAGATATTTTTTCGTACCCGCAACGCCGATAAGTTCACCGTTAAGAAAATGTCCCGTTATTTCGTCAAGCGCTTCGATCCCCGTTTTCAGTTCCGTTTTGCAAAGCTCCGGCGCGTCGGGAACCTCAAGCGGAAAAGACATTTCCGCGTTCAGCGCAAGATCCGCCATTGTGTAAATTAGTCCGTTGTTGTTTATCACGATTTTTCTCCTTTTGGTTTAAAAATATTTTCTGTTGTATAATATCACGATACGTCCGTAATTCGGGCGAAAAAAGCCGATAATTAACAATTATTTCACAAAACGCAGACTGAGGAAGCGTTTTTGCTTTAACACGTTTGATCTCATCGGTATATCATCGTTTTTCTGATACAAATATACAACATTCCATGCGACCGAATCGGGACATAAAAAAGACCGCGCGAACGCGGTCGTTATTTGTATTTGTTTGTCAGTCGGCGAAGAGATCGCCGACGCATTTGCGGCAGCAGTAGTGGTCGTCGTATTCGACGACGTAACCGGTGATGCAAAACGCCTCTTTTATCTTTTCAAGCACTTCGGGCTTGTTGATGCATCTGTCTATATAGACTATCGCGCGGCTGTTCGTGCAGTCCCACACGACGCGCCCTC
>CACYEW010000074.1 GCA_902773455.1 uncultured Ruminococcus sp. | reverse complement strand
GCGGCTCTGACGGTATTTGAACTGCTGCGTATAAAAGCGATGCTTATCGACGGTGAAGGCGGTTTTGAAGAATTTCAGGGTTATCGGGAGCCGAAAACGCTGCACACGCAAGAAGAACTGATCAAGTTTTATAAAGATTGGTATTATGCAAGCGATCCGCCCGTTCTGTCTGATGACGCTTTCCCGATCTACGCGCATAACGGATGGGACAGCGATAATTCGTGGGAATGGATGATCAAAAGCGTACTGCCCGAAGAATACTATGATATACTCATCACGTTCAACGGCAGAATCATAAACGCCGGCAGTTACATCCTGATCAAAGCGGGCGACGGAACGGGCGCGGCGCCGGTCATCGGACCGGTCAACGGTCTGACTCCGACGGACGTCTATAACGCAATAAAGGTCAAATCGAACAAAAACGGCAAAATGACGGTCAGCCTCGATTTCAACGTAAAAGAAAACGGTGCAGCGAAAACCGTCACGTACACGTTCGAAATTGACGGTTCACACCTCACCGGCGGCACGTTCAAAGAAGAGTTCTTTGATTTTCAGAAAACCGTCGACCCCGAAAAGCTGATACGGAACACGTTCGACGTGATCAAACAGAAGATCAGCGACGATACGTATTCAACCGGCGACAACGCCGCAGAGAACGTTCCGAAGGAGCTTATCGACGCGGCATACGAACAGTTCGGCGAACAGGGGAGATATCAGACGTATATGACAATCAACGGCATATACCCTCTGAATTATCTGAGAAAAAAAGCCGCGCAATACTTTTCCGAAGACGCGGTGAAACGTATGTACGACGATAACCGCAAAATGTTCGTCCCGATCGATAAAAAGCTCTATATAAATACAAAAATAGGCGAGATCGCCTTTCTCGAAGTCAGAGAAATAACGCGCTTTGAGAAGACCGGCGAAAACAAATACGAGATCGGTCTTGTCGCCTATAACAGCGGCGAACTCAACCCGGAATTTCGAAACCTCACCGCGAAAATAGAGATAATATCCGGCAAGGTCGTCGTCACCGGCGGAACGTTTCTCGATTTCATCTTTGAAGAAATGCTCGCAAAATAGAATAACGGCTGTTTGATATGGCGTCAAACAGCCTTTTTTTATTGACAAAATAAAAATTTTGAGATAAAATTGATAAAACGGTTGCGTTTCATGCCGTTTTTTTCGTCTTTATAAGTGAAAGGAGTTGATTTGCAATGAATGATCCCGCTATAATCTGCCTGTTTTTCAAACGGGACGAATCGGCTCTGTCAGAGACGGACGCGAAATACGGGGCATACTGCAAAAGCGTTGCGGCGCGTATTCTCGAAAACGACGAAGACGCCGAAGAATGCTGGAGCGACGCTCTGTATAAGCTTTGGCAGACGATACCGCCGAAAAAGCCTGACGATCTCGGCGCTTATTCCGCCAAAGTCGCGCGCAGCACGGCGATCGACCGTCTCCGCAAAAACGGCGCCGGCAAGCGCGGCGATAAAGTTACCGAATATATAGAAGAGCTCGGCGACTGCGACGCCGCTCTGTCGGCGGAAGACGAATACGTCTCGCAGGAATTCTCCGAGGTCATGAACCGCTGCCTCGGCAAGCTGTCTGCATATCAGCGCGATATGTTCATATCCCGCTACGTTCTCATGTATCCTGCGGAAGAGATCGCCTCGGCTTTCGGCGTAAGCGAAAACGCCGTCAGAGCGAATCTTTCAAAGACAAGAAAAAAACTGTACGAATTACTCTCGAAGGAGGGCAGAAAATGAAACGTGAAACATTTTTCCGCGCACTGAGCGAGACCGACGACAAATACGTTAAAAGCGCAATGGACCGTTTTACCGACGCTCCCGGAAAAGAGATAGCGCATAAGATCGGCAAGGCAATATATTACGTCGCGGGCGTCGCCGCGTTGATCGCGATAGTCCTCGCGATATGGATACCGTCCGTCATCTTCCGTGACAAACCGATAGAACCCGCGGTATCCGATACGGCGGCGATAAACGATACCGATCCCGGCACGTCCGCCGAAACGGATCCGGTTTTCGAAACCGATAAACCTGTTGAAACCGATGCGGTGACCGAACCGGATACCGAGCCTGCGACAGAACCCGTGACGACTGTTCCGGAAATTCCCGCAGATCCCGACGAAGGCTGGGAAGATAACGCCGCGAAAAAGGGATTTGACAAGTGCGTCGCGGCGACTTCGGTCGATTATATCGGAAATATCCTCCGGGATCTCTGCAATCAAACGCGCATAGACGAAAGCGCCGATTACTGTCTGCACGTTTATTACGGCGATTACGAACCGAGAAGAAAAGCGCTCGCAAGCTGGCTTTTCACGTATATCGTCGGCGAACACGAGCAAAACGACGCGTACAGGGACCTGATGTATATTACTGATATCAACGCTTATGACGAAGAAGTTATAACGCTTCTGCCCGCCTGCGCGGAGCGCGCGAAAGAAAAGGCGAAGAATTATACGAGAGCCGAAATGAGCGAATACTTCCCGTACACGTACAAACTGCTCGAAAAAATCGGCTTTGACGGATACGAATCCGAACCGGATATCGCGTCAAGAGCGAAAGACGCGCTGATCGCCGCGAGCGAACTCTGGAAGACCG
>CACYEW010000073.1 GCA_902773455.1 uncultured Ruminococcus sp. | reverse complement strand
GAGAGCTTTGAAAGGGCGAGATACGGAGTCGTGCTTCCGGTAAGCTTTATGAGCGAGCCGCCGAAGAAGTTGCCGAAGCCGATGCCGAACGTCGTAAGCGCAAGACCGGTGACGTTCTGATTGGCGCGGAGCGTTATCGTGAGAAATCCGTATATCAGCGAAGCGAGAAGGGAACCGATAAGGCACGATATGAACGGAATGAGTATCGATAACGCGGGTACGAGAACCGCCGCGTTTTCCTTATACAGAAATCCGCCGATGACGCTCGATATGGCGCCTATATACATTATGCCGGGGATACCGAGGTTCAGGTTGCCGGATTTTTCGGTTATGATCTCACCGGTCGCGCCGAACAGAAGCGGCGTGCCCTGTATCACGGCTTTGATAAGAAACGTAATAAACATCATTCGGCCTCCTTTTTAGCTTTGCTTCTGAAACGGAGCTTGTAGTTGATGAAGAATTCGCATCCTATTATGAAGAACAGGATTATGCCGGTCAGGATGTCGGAAAACGACGCGTTCATATCGAAAGCCGTCGTAATGGCGTCGGAGCCGCGCTCGAGAAATACGAGCAGAAACGCCGCGGCGACCATCATGAACGGATTGAATTTTGCAAGCCACGAGACCATTATGGCGGTGAAGCCGCGCCCTTTGACGAAATTCTTGTCTATCGAGTGCGAGACGCCGCTGACAACGAGAAATCCGATGATGCCGCAGATCGCGCCGGATACGGCCATCGTGCGGATTATGACCTTTTTGACGTTGATGCCTACGTAACGCGCCGTGTTTTCGCTTTCGCCGACGACCGATATCTCGTAACCGTGCTTGCTGTAATTGAGGTATACGAACATTATCACGGTAAGAAGCGCCACGAGAAGTATGTCGAGCAGATATTTCTGCCCCGCTATCTCGGGCAGCCAGCCGCGGACGAGCGTATTGCTGTCCACCGTATGGGAGCCGCTCGGGTCAGCCTTCTCGATGAAGAAATCTATGAGATACATCGCGATGTAGTTCATCAGAAGCGTGAAAAGCGTTTCGTTCGTTTTCCATATCGCCTTGCAAGCCGCCGGAAGCACGCCCCAGATCACGCCCGCGAATATACTCGATATGAGCATGATCACTATCAGAAGTCCGTCGGAGATACTCGAGCCGCTGAAAGCGACCATACATACCGCCGCCGCAAGACCGCCGATAAGCACCTGACCTTCGGCGCCGATGTTCCAGAATTTCATTCTGAAAGCCGGCGTTACGGCAAGCGAGATGCCGAGCAGTATCGCAAGCTCGTGGAACGTGAACCACGTTTTGTTCGCCGTGCCGAAGGCGCCTTCGAACATCTTGATATATACGGAGATCGGATCGTTGCCGGTAACGAGCTTCGTTGCGAAGCCGCAGAGGACAAGAGCGATCAGTATCGCGCCGGCGCGGATGAGTATGCCCAGCCAGAGAGGGATATCGGTCCGCCTCGTTATCGAAACGAGCGGATCACGCTCGGGCTTCGGTCCCTTTTTAAGGGCTTCGGTCTTATTCGGCATCTCCGTGATCCTCCTTCGCTTTTGTCATCAAAAGACCTATTTCTTCTTTCTTTGCCGTTCTGCCGTCGACTATGCCGGATATCCTGCCGCCGCAGATGACCATTATCCTGTCGCAGAGTTCAAGCAGAACGTCGAGGTCTTCGCCCACGAATATGACGGCGACGCCGTTGTTCTTCTGGGCGTTCAGCAGATTGTATATCATATAAGACGAGTTTATGTCGAGACCGCGCACCGGGTAAGCCGCCATGAGCACCGTCGGAGACGAGGCTATCTCACGTCCGACGAGCACCTTCTGAACGTTGCCGCCGGAGAGCTTTCTGACCTGAGTCTTGGCGCTCGGAGTGACGACCTCGAGGCTCTTTATGATGTTTTCGGCAAGCTCCTTCGGAGGCTGACGGTCGACGAACGCCGTATGACCTTTTCTGTAGCTTCTGAGCATCATATTGTCGATTATATCCATATTTCCGACAAGACCCATACCGAGCCTGTCCTCCGGAACGAAGGAGAGCCGGACGCCGAGATCGCGTATCTGAAGCGGCGTTTTGCTTCTGAGGTCGACGTCGGCGCCGCTTTCGGGATCGACGTACGTTATTTCGCCGCCCGTCGGAGACTGCAGACCCGCGATTATTTCGAGCAGCTCGCGCTGACCGCTGCCGGCGACGCCGGCGACGCCGAGGATCTCGCCGGATCTCGCCGTGAACGATATTCCGGAAAGTATCTTGACGCCCTCGTGCGATACGAGATCGAGATTTTTGACCGTGAGCCTGTCCTGCGGATTTTCGGCGGCGGTACGCTCGATGTTGAGAGATACGCGCTTGCCGACCATCATATCCGTAAGCTCCGTCTCGTTTGTTTCGGAGGTGTTGACCGTCGCGATATGCTCGCCCTTGCGAAGCACCGCGACTCTGTCGGATATCGCCATGACCTCGTGGAGCTTATGGGTTATTATCATTATCGATTTGCCGTCCTCGCGCATACGGCGTATGACGTTGAAAAGCTTCTCGGTCTCCTGCGGGGTGAGCACCGCCGTAGGCTCGTCGAGTATAAGTATATCGGCGCCGCGGTACAGGACCTTTACTATCTCGACCGTCTGTTTTTCGGATACGGACATCGTATAGATCTTTTTATACGGATCGAGATCGAAGCCGTAACGGGACGAGATCTCCGCGACCTTCGCCGCGGCGGTTTTAAGGTTGAATTTGCCGTCTTCTATGCCGAGCACGATATTTTCGGTAGCGGTGAAAACGTCGACCAGCTTGAAATGCTGATGCACCATGCCGATGCCGAGCGCAAACGCGTCCTTCGGCGAATTGATCGTAACGTGATTGCCTTTTACGTAGATATCGCCCGCGTCCGGATGGTAGATACCGGATATCATGTTCATAAGCGTCGTTTTTCCGGATCCGTTCTCGCCGAGGATGGCGAGCACTTCGCCGCTGTAAAGATCGAGATCCACGTCTTTGTTGGCGATGACTTTACTGCCGAACGTTTTGGTGACGTGTTCGAGCTGCAGCGCGTAGTTTTTATCTATATTGCTCAAGGGTGACCTCCTTCTAAATCAAGAGTATCCTTATACGCATACGGCGCGGCGTGTGCGTATAACGGTATCTTAAAATTTCCAAAGGCGGGGCATCGATGCCCCGCCTCCGGAGCGGCATTCTTGACGGATGCCGTCAAATTATTCTGACGTTATCAGAACTGAACGTTGAGGAACGTGATACCGTCGATCGTTACGTCGAAGTACGGAGCGGAACGGTATTCGGATTCGTGGAAGTAGCCGTCTGCTACGATAACGGTGCCGTCTGCAAACGCGGCGTCGGTGCCTTCGCCGGGTTTATGAGCGGCGTCGAGCTTCTTGCCGCCGACGGTGAAGGTTTCGGTATCGAATACGTGGAGAGTGCCGGCTTTGAATTTCGCTACGGCGTCCGCGATGGCTTTTTCGGTGCCTTCAGCGGCAACGTCGAGGTTGAGCTGGGAAAGAACAACGGAGCCGGTGGCTATGGTGCCGGTCCAGTCGGTAGCTATGGGCTGACCGTCGGTGACCTGTTTGATTATGTAATGGAAGTAAGGAGCCCAGTTGATGGCGGAAGAGATGATGAACGTGTTTTCACCGGCGTCGTAAGTGCTGCCGTTGTAGGATACGTTCGGAACATTGTTCTTTTCGCAGGTCGTCGGAGCGCCGAGGGAGTCGGCGTGCTGGCTTATGAGAACGCATTTTTCCTGGATAAGAGCTTCAGCGGCTTCCTGTTCGCCGGACTGATCGTACCAGGAACCGGTAAATCTGACTTTCATCGTGGCGGACGGGCAAACCGAACGCGCGCCGAGGAAGAAGGAGGAAAGACCGGAGATAACTTCGGCGTAAGTGAAAGCGCCAACGTAACCGATAACGGCTTCTTCGGCTTTGATCTTGCCGTTTTTGATCATTTCGTTGAGCTTGAGACCTGCGGCGATGCCGGCGAGGTATCTGCCTTCATAGATAGCCGCGAAAGCGTTGTGGAAGTTGTCGAGTTTTTCGAGGTGAGCGTTCGTGCCGGTAGCATGGCAGAACTGAACTTCCGGATGCTCTTTGGCGACGGTGAGAAGGAAGGATTCGTGACCGAAGCTGTCTGCGAATACGATCTTGCAGCCCTGTTCAACGAGGTCGCGGGCCGTCTGCGCGCACTGGTCGGATTCGGCGATGTTGACTTTGATAAGAACCTGTTCGTCTTTGAGGCCGAGCAGAGTCTTGACTTCTTTTATCGCTTTGATAAAGTTGTTGTCGTAAGTGGAGTTTTCGTCGTGGAGGCAGATAACGCCTATTTTGAAGTCGTCTTTTACTTCAAATTTTGCAAGCGGATCAGCTACGAGAAGATCCTTCTCGGTCAGGCCTTTTTTCGCCGTTGTCGTTCCGCCGCAGGAAGCGAGAGCTGCAACGACCATGATGCAGGCGAGTACGAGAGCAAATACTTTTTTGAACATTTAAATGTTCCTCCTTAAAAATTTTATATGTCACCCCGCAGGGATATGACCTTTGTCCGTATAAGAACGCAAAAAGACGGCATAACTCTCAGTCACAGAAAGTGAACCCGTCTTTTTCGTTCATTGATTTGATTTTCGCAAGCGATTCTATGCGCATTCCGCGCGAGCGCAGAAGATCTCCGCCGCCCTGATAGGCTTTTTCTATCACTATGCCGGCTCCGACCACGGTCGCGCCCGCCTGATCGGCGATCGACGCAAGGGCGGTAAGCGCCGCGCCGTTAGCAAGAAAGTCGTCGATGATCAGAACTCTGTCTTTACTGGAGAGGAATTCTTTGGAACAGATCACGGTCGAGGTGTTGCCGTGAGTGTATGAAACGGCTTCCGCGGAATAAACGTCGTCGGAAATGTTTTTCGTCTTCGATTTTTTCGCAAAAACGACCGGGCAGGCAAAAAACCGCGCCGTCAGACAAGCTATACCGATGCCGGAGGCTTCGATGGTGAGTATCTTGTTGACGCCGCAATCGCGATAAAGACGGTAGAATTCCTCCCCGAGCTCGGAGACGAACGCCACGTCTATCTGGTGATTTAAAAAAGAATCCACTTTGAGAACGTCGCCCGCTTTTATAACGCCGTCGGCTTTTATGCGGTCTTCGAGAAGTCTCATGGCGGAATCCTCCTTATAATTAACTTACTGATATAATTTTACATTAAAATACGACTTTTTTCAATCGGCAAAATGACGAAAATTAGTCAAAATAGAGAGGGTGAAATATACAAGTTGCACAAGCAAAAATGATGATGTAAAAATTCATATTTTTCTATATAGATTTGTCACATATTGGATATATAATAACTCTGTATAGGTATACTCACCCGACGTTTTAACGCACGGAGAACGGTTCGTTCACCGCGTGGGGCTCCCGCCCTGTGAAGCCGGATCTCACACGGCTCGGCCGTATTTCACTGCGACCCCGTCGCTTGCGGGGGAACCCCCACCCACCCCCTATAATCCCCCGCACTCCCCCTCCTCCCCGTATTCTTCATACGGGGGCGGCGAAACGAAAGTGATACGCACGAAATAAGAGGACCGGATCATTCGGCTGTGCCGAATGATCGCGCGCGGTAAAGGGGGGTGCCGCGCGCGAGATCACGGGAAGGAAGCGGCTTGAATCGTCGCGCTAAAGCGGAAACCGGCAACCTTACTCATCTTTACCTCATTAACTTTACTTCTGATTTCACTTATGGAACTTAAAAAACTCATTCTCGCTCCCATGGCGGGAGTCGCGGACGGCGCCATGAGAACGATCTGCGTGAGGCACGGCGCAGAGTTCACCGTGACCGAAATGGTATCCGCCGCGGCGGTATACTACAAAGACAAAAAAACTTACAGGCTCGCCGAAATAACGCAAGCCGAGACTCCGTGCGCGGTCCAGGTTTTCGGTCACGATCCCGATATCGTCGCGTACGCGATAACCGCGCTTTACGAGGCGGCGAAGATCAAGCCCGCGGCGTTCGACGTAAATATGGGCTGTCCCGTGAAAAAAGTCGTTCGCGGAGGCGACGGCTCGGCTCTGATGCGCGATATCAGACTCGCCGAAAGGATAATATCGGCGGCGGTAAAAGTATCGCCCGTGCCGGTAACGGTCAAAATGAGAGCCGGCTTTGATAAAGACAGTATAAACGCACCCGAGCTTGCGAAAGCCGCCGAAGCGGCGGGAGCTTCAGCTTTGTGCGTTCACGGCAGAACGAGAGAAGATATGTATAAGCAGGGAACCGTCCGGCGCGGAGTGATAGCCGATGTCGTGAAAGCCGTAAATATCCCCGTGGCGGCTAACGGAGATATTTTCACCGCAGAAGACGCGCTGTCGATGCTCGACGAAACGGGAGCGGCCGCCGTCGCGGTCGCGAGAGGAGCGCTCGGCAACCCGTTCATATTCGAAGAGATAAGAGCCGCTCTCGGCAAAAAAGACTATACGCCGCCGACCGACGCGGAGCGGATCGAAGCGGCGAAAGAGCATATAAGACTTATCGTGGAAGAAAAGGGAGAGAAAGCGGGCATCCCGGAAAGCAGAAAGCACGCCGCGTGGTATCTCAAAGGTATGAGAGGCGCCGCGTGGGCAAGACAAACGGTTAACACCGTCTCGACCGAGGCGGATATGATAAAAATTCTTGATCGGGTATCGGAAGGACTTACGGTATGACGTCACCAATGATAAAAAAAGAAACGCCGCTCGACAAGCTTGCGGCGGCATGGAGCCGGTTCGTGAATTCGCGGAGCTTTTATCTGCTCGCCGCGTTTTTCCTGCCGCTTTTGCTGATGTGGATAATTTTCATAATTCGCGGAGTTTATCCGTTCGGAGAGAAATCCGTTCTCGTGCTCGACCTGAACGGTCAGTACGTCTATTTCTTCGAGGCGATGCGCGATATATTCCAGGGACACGGCAGTCCGTTCTATACCTGGTACAGGTCTCTCGGCGGCGAGTTTTCTGGCATTTACGCCTATTACGTAGCTTCGCCCTTCGCGCTTTTATCCGTGTTTTTCCCGGAAAACGGCATAACCGAATTCCTGCTCTGGATGACTCTTCTGAAGGTCGGTTCGAGCGGCCTTACCTTTGCGATATATCTGCACAACACCCGCCCGTCGAAGCCGATAAACGTCGTGCTTTTCGCCACCTGCTACGCGATGACGAGCTACGCCGTCGTTCAGGCGCACAATACGATGTGGATAGATTCGCTCATATATCTGCCGCTGATCTGTCTCGGGATCGAGAACATAGTCAAATACGGCAAATACAGAATGTACTGCTTATTCCTCGCGCTCTGCTTCATATCGAACTTCTATATCGGCTGGATGACCGCGATATTCAGCACGCTCTATTTCTTCTACGCGTATCTGTCAAAGTATTCCTTCAAGAATTTCGAACGCTTCTTCTTCGCGTTCTATAAATGGCTCGCGTTCTCGGTCGTCGGTGCGGCGATAGCCTCGATAATAATACTGCCGACGTACTATTCGCTCAAATTCGGCAAAAACACCTTCCAGAATCCCTCTTACGCGTTTGAAGCGAGATTCGATTTCATAAACGTGTTTACGCAGATGCTTCCGAACTCTTACGATACGGTAAGACCGAACGGTCTGCCGTTCATATACTGCGGTCTGATCTGCGTGATACTGATACCCGTATTCTTTGCGGCGAAGCGCATAAGCGGCAGAGCGAAGATCTGCTCGGCGTGCATTCTCGCCGTTATGGTGCTGTCGTTCGTCGGCTCGACGATAGACCTGTTCTGGCACGGTCTGCAGAAACCGAACTGGCTGAATTACCGGTACAGTTATATGTTCTGCTTCCTCGTGATAGTTTTCGCCTACGACGTATTCAGAGAGCTTGATAAAAAACTGTTCCGCACCGTTATGGGCGTCGGCGGAGTCATCGGCGTGATGCTCGTTATCGTACAAGCCATGCCCGATTCGACGTTCACCGTACAGAGAGCATCGAACAACGAGTTCGTATACGTCAACAACATGCTCACGATCTGGTTCTCGATCGCTATGCTCGGCGTACTGCTCGCCGTACTGTGGGCGGTCGCGAACAAAAAGAAAGGCGCGCCGGTGCTGCTTCTCGCCGTGGTCTGCGCGGAACTGCTCGTCAACGGCGTTTACGATACGGTGCAGCTTCATAACGACGTCGTGTATTCGCCGCGATCGAACAGCAGCTCGTCAAACAGCAACGCATACGTCGACTTCATGGCGAGGTGGTCGGGCATAGTCCGCTCCGTTCAGGAAAAGGACGATACGCTTTACCGCATGGAAAAAACGGTGCATCGAAAAGTAAACGACAATATGACGCTTCGGATGAGAGGCATCACGAACTCGACCTCGACTTTGAACGCGTCCGTCATAAAGCTGCTCAACAAGCTCGGTTACGCGTCAAAATCGCACTGGTCGAGATACGTTGGCGGAAACATAGTCAACGACTCGCTGCTCGGCATAAAGTACGTTCTGGCTGACGACGAAGACGATCTGCCGCCCGATTACGAGCTTATGTTTTCGGAGATGGATCCGACGAAGCTCGGACTCGATATAGACGAAGACGATAACGATTACCTGCTTTACGCGTATAAAAACAACTACGCCCTGCCCGTGATGTACGGAGTCAGCGAAAACATAAAGGACTGCGATATCACGGACATAAGATCGGCTCCGGACGTGCTCAACAGCATAATCTCGGCGATGGTAGGATATGACGTAAGGGTGTTCGTGCCGATAGTCACCGGCGACAACGGTTTTGATTATTCAAACGTTGAAAAACGCTCGTCCGGTCAGCACAGAAAATGGACGGTGTCGCCCTCCGGCAGCACCGGCACGCTCTACGTGACGTTCAACGTGGAAAAGGACGGAGCGCTTTATATGCACTTCCCGTCCGATTATCCGAGAGAAACGCTCATGAGAACGCATATCACACACGAGGACGGAACGAAAGAAGCCACGAAATCGTTCAACTATATGGGCAGCGAAACTCATACGATCTATTATCTCGGCGATTTCAAAGCGGGAGACGAGGTAACGCTCGATATCGTTCTTAAAGACTCGTCGGGCAACCTGTATTACTTCAAGGATTGCGGATATATCTATTATTTCGATAAAGAGGTTTACGAAAAGGCGTTTGCGGATCTGAAAAAGAGCGCCGCCGATATAACCGGATTTACGGATACGCATATAAAAGCGACCGTCAATATGGAAAAAGACGGCACGATGTTCACCTCTATCCCCTACGACGAAGGCTGGACGGTCAAAGTCGACGGCAAGCGCGTAAAACTCTCGTCAAAAACGGAAGACGAAGAAGAGAACTACCACGCCGAAAACAAGGTGCTCGGAGCGCTTCTCGCGTTCGACGTACCGGAGGGAGAACATACGGTAGAGCTCTCGTATATCCCGCAGGGATTTCTGATCGGTGCGGGAGCCGCCGCGGCGGGCATCGCGCTGCTCGTCGTGCTCGGCGTCAGGGAAAGCAGAAAGAGAGCGAAGAGAAGAAACGCAAAGCTCGCCGCTTACAGAGATCAAAAAGAGGATATCGCCGAAATACAGGTGGAGCCGGACGTGTCCGCGACTGACGAAACCGACGCTGAGGATGCGCCGCCGGAAGAAGAAAAGGAAGAATAAAGCTTTATATCGCCGCGACACGTCGCCTGCGGGGGACCCCCACCCCGGGCGGCTGACGCCGCAGTGAAATCGCCTTCGGCGGTTAAATACGCTTCGCG
>CACYEW010000072.1 GCA_902773455.1 uncultured Ruminococcus sp. | reverse complement strand
TAAACTGCTCGCGCGACATTATAAGATCGCGCGGCTTACTGCCGTTAGCGCCGGAGCAGATGCCCATTTCTTCCATTCTGTCTATTATCTTCGCCGCGCGTCCGTAGCCTATCGAAAGCTTGCGGTTGAGCAGGGAAGTGGCGACCTTGCCCGCGTCGAACGATACTTCGATCGCCGCGAGAAGCAGCTCGTCGTCGCCGGATTCGGCGCCCGCCATAGAGAGCTTTTTCTTGCCGTCGGGGATGCTCTCGGCGGCTTTGTCGATATTCCTGATCGCCTCGTCGCTGTAATTTGCTTCGATGCCCTGATTCTTGATGAAGTTGACCACGGCCTCCACCTCCGATTCGGAGACGAAAGCGCCCTGCAGACGCGTCAGTTTAAGAGCGCCGACGGGTTTATAGAGCATATCGCCGCGGCCGATAAGGCGTTCGGCGCCGCCCTCGTCGAGTATCGTTCTCGAGTCGATCTGAGAACCGACGCGGCATGCTATACGCGACGGTATGTTGTTTTTGATCGTACCGGATATGACCGTTACGTCGGGGCGCTGCGTACCGATTATCAGGTGCATGCCCGCCGCGCGCGCCTTTGCCGCGATACGGGCTATCGAGCTCTCTACGTTATCCTTCGAGGTAGCCATAAGGTCGGCGAGCTCGTCGATTATTATAACGAGCACCGGCAGTTTTTCCATTTCGGGATTTTCTTTCGCCAGATCGTTATAGCTGAATATGTTCCTGCATCCGGCCGCCTCGATCAGATCGTAGCGGCGTTCCATCTCCTGCACGAGCCAGTTAAGCGAACCGGCGGCTTTTTTCATGTCCGTTATAACGGGCACAAGCAGATGCGGTATACCCGCGTACGGAGCGAATTCGACCTTTTTCGGGTCGATCATTATGAGCTTTACCTCTTCCGGCTTGGCTCTGTAAAGAATACTTACTATAAGGCTGTTGATGCAGACGGATTTACCCATACCGGTGGCGCCGGCGATGATCATGTGCGGCATCTTCTGTATATCGAGAAACGTCGGTTCGTTCGATATGCTCACGCCGAGAGCGCAGAAGACCTTGCTCTTGGCGGCTCTGAACGTATCCGTATCGAGAAGCGTTCTGATGTTGACCGTGAACGGCGTTTTGTTCGGCACCTCTATACCGACCGTATCCTTGCCTTCTATCGAGCTTTCAAAGCGTACGCCGCCCGACGCGAGAACGCGGGCGAGGTCGTCTATCAGGTTGCCGATACGCGCTATTCTCACGCCGGGAGCGGGCTTCAGCTCGTATCTCGTTATCGTGGGGCCGCGCGAAATATTCTCGACGGAAACGGAAATGCCGAAGTTCGACAGAGTTTCAACTATCTTTTTCGCGTTGCTTATCGCCTCGTCGTTGCTTATACCGGCGCCTTTGCCCTCGGGCAGAGAGAGAAGCTTGAGCGGCGGGAATCTGTATTCCGGCGCAGGCTTCTGCACGGGCGGCTTCGCTTCGGTATGTACGGGCGCCCGGTCTGTTTTGCCGACGGGAGTCTTGACCGTATCGATCGCTTCCTCCGGTTTGCCGTCGGATTTTTCCTCCGCGGCGGTGATCGCGGGCTTGTCCTGCCCGTCAGCGGGTTTTTCGGGTCGTACTTTTTCCGGTTGATCCACGAGTATGCCGTCTTCAAGGAATATCTCGGCGGGCTTTCTTACGAACTGTTCGACTCCCTCGTCGTCGTCAAGCAGTTTGGAAAGCTCGTCCGGCTCTTCCGCCGGGACTATGTTGTCTTTTTCGTAGTCGTATAAGACTTTTTTCCGCTTTTTCGAAGAGGGTTCCGGTCCCTTCTGCAGTTCCGGAGTAACGCTGACGAAATCTTCTTCATCGCCGTCTTCGTCTTCCTGTTCTTCTTCTTTGCGCTGCTTTACCGGTTTTTCTACGGATCTGACCGGCTTTTCCCGTTCGCTTATCCTGCGCTTTACGGCGGTTATGACGTAAACGGGAGTGATGCCGACGGTAAGACAGCCGAATATGAGGAAAAGTACGGCTGAGATTATTCCGGTAAATACCGCGCCGAACATAGATCTCATAAGCTGTGCGAGACCTCCGCCTATGACGCCGCCGCCGCTGAAGGTACCGCCGAGCGCGTAAAGCTCAGAGGCGGACGCGTTTGCCGCGCCGAGCTTGAAAACGCCGCAGAAAGCGGAGAAAAAAGCGATGAACGACAAACCGAATATAAGCTTGAACCATATCTTGTTCGAATCTATCAGCTTGAGCCAGAAGACCGCGAGCAGTATCAGAAGAACCGGTACGAATATCGAGCCGACGCCGAATATTCCGAATACAACTGAACGGATCACGCCTCCGACCGCGCCGGAAGCCGACGGCCATATAAAGCAGAAAAGTATGAATAGAGCGAGCAGACCGAAAATGAAAGGGATCACCTGATTTACCGGTCGAGCGGAAGGTATCGGCTTTACTTCTTTACGCTCCGACGCCTTCTTTACCGCCGGCTCGGATCTTTTTACGGACTCGTCCGATCTTGCCGCTCTTTTTATATTGCTTTTCGTCGTTTTCTTTTTCTTAGTGTTTTTTGCCATTTTAATCGTCCTTTATGTTAAGCTGATTATTTCGTTTACGACGGCGATAACGCCGAGAGCAAAGCAGTAAAACGAGAAATACCGCAGCTTTGCTTTTTTTGCCGTGAATAAAAACAGTCTGATCGCGCAGAATCCCGAGATCGCCGCGGCGGCAAATCCG
>CACYEW010000071.1 GCA_902773455.1 uncultured Ruminococcus sp. | reverse complement strand
TCTTCAAACTTATTTCCGTCGCAGCCGACCTCTATAAGTATCGAAAACGGCGTATAGAACTGATTGTACGCCCCCTGCTTGAGATTTATCGGTCTGACGAATTCCGCGTATTTCTCGTTCAGCGCGAGCTGAAGCCTTATGGCGAGCGCGAAATTGTCTCCCCAGTTCGAATTTGCGCGGACGAGCTTGTCGGTCCCGATAACGAACATCACCTGCGCCGCGATCCTTCCGTTGACCGTGGTCACGGCTTTGACCTTTTCACCGCTCGACAGCGCGACGGAATCTCTGTGAACGTCGAATATATATCTTATCGTCGGGTAGTCTCTTATAAATTCCTTTATTATCTTTGCCGCGTTTTCATATGAATTCGAGTACGAGGATTTATCTATCGGCACCTCGCAGTGAAGCGTTTTTATTCCCGCTTCGATGAAGATACGTTCGAAAACGTCGCCTATACCGATCACGTTCTCGCTTTTATCGTCCGATCTCGGATAATAACCCGCGTCGCAGTAAAACACGCCCTTCGGAGTATACGCCTCCGTTCCGTGCGTATGTATTATCAGCACCTCGTAATCGCCTTCGTTTTTCAGCGTGGGATCTATTTCTCTTTTCAGATAATCGCGGTAATCGATCTGTAACGAACTCGAGTTTTTTATATACATATCGTCGCCGTCGATCGGCTTATACATGGACAGCGGTATTATCCCGTATTTGCCTTCCGGTACGAGCGATCTGTCGAAGAAGTACGGATCCGCCGTCTGATCGGGGGCGTTTTCCGGCTTATCCGTTTCTGTATTTCCCGCGTCCGTTTCATAGGGAGGTTCGATCTCCGCGACCGTGTTTTCACCCGGGCTTTGCCGCAGCGAACGGCTTTTGCCGTGCGGCGTGAACGGTACGGAAGCCGTTTCAAATAAAAGCGCGTCACGGGCGGCGTAAAACCCGCCGCTCAAAAACGATACGAACGTCAGCGGAAATAAAAGAAATGTGCAAAGCGCTTTCATAACGGCCGATCTTCTGAGCCGCTTTTTGTATTCTTTCGTGTTTGCGTTTTTCATCTCGGTCATTTTGTTTTCGTTTTCCATGATATTTTGTCCTTTTTTATTTCAACATATGCGGAAAACGGTCTCTTTATGATCAGAAAAACGCCATTTCCTCGTAGCTGATAAACCTGTGGCACGCTTTGTTCACCGCGTAGCCGATAAGCCTCGACAGTTCCTCCACCGCTTTATCCGTATCCTTCGGGCAGACGTAACAACCTTCGGCTTTCATAAGCGCCGCCTTTACGTTATCGTCTCCGTTTTCGCCGAACATATCGAGTATCAGCGTAGCTGTATCGACTATAGTCGGCACTCCTATGGAGATCACCTCGACTCCGAGCACCTTTTTCGAAAGCTCGCCTCTGTCGTTTCCGACGCCGGAACCCGGGCAGATGCCCGTATCCGTTATCTGCACCGTGGATTCAAGAGTCGAAAGCTTTCTTGCGGCGAGAGCGTCTATTATTATGATCCTTTCCGGGGCAAGCGCCCGTACCGCCGCTTTTATCTGCTCCGCCGCCTCGTAACCGGTCTCTGCGAGCACGCCCGGAGTTATTACCGCCACGTCTCCGAAGCCGGCTGAATCGTATACCGTTTTCTCTTTTTCCTTTATATGGCGCGTAGCTATCACGTGCGCGGCGGCTGAAGGTCCGACGGCGTCAGCCGTGACGGATCTGTTGCCGAGACCGACGACGAGAGTCGACGCCTTTTTCGGCGACATCGATAATATCGTCTCCGCGATGATATCGGCGCTGTGCTTGAATTTTTCCGCGTTTGCCTGCCATATTCTGCCCACGTCGACCGTAACGTATCTGCCCTTAGGTCTTCCTATCGCCTCCGCGCCGTTATCGTTTTCAACCGTGATATCTGTAACGCTGACTCCGTTTTTGCGTTTTTCGGTCATTTTTACGCCGTCCGGCTCGCCTTTATGCGAGACGGCGTATTTTTTCATATATCCCTCGTAAAGCTCCGAGGCGAGATCCGTTCTTATGCCCATACGATCACTCCCTTTATCCGATTTTCGGCACAAAACAAAAAAGATATGCACGAGGCATATCTTTTTTATCGTTTTTTTATTATTCTTCGGCGGCTGTCGTGATGTAGTCTTTATAATTCGAAAGCTTCATCTTGGTAAGATTTCTGTACGCGTAGCCGGTATCCTTGACGTTGGATATCTGTCTGCCCGTCATATAATAATCTCTCCAGAATACGAGCGGTATGATCGGCATATCCTGCATGAGAAGCTTTTCGGCTTCAAAGAGCTTGTCGTTGCGTTCTCTCGAGCCTTCCTTGAAGGATTCGGCTTCGGCTATCAGCTTGTCGTATTCGGGGTTGGAGTAACCGGTGACGTTGGGCTTCGGATCGTAGTCGTTATGTTCGGTATCGAGCGCCGTGCCGGAGTAGTTGATCGAGAACGGAGCAAGTACGGAGAACGGTCTTACCGTGTACGTCTGCCAGTCGGTGTAGATCACGTCGTAATCGCCGCTGTCGAATATGGCCTGGAATCTGTTGCGGCCTCTTTCGTCGACCGTGACGCTGAATCCGAGCTGTTCCCACTGGGCTTTTGCGTATTCAGCCATGCCCTTTTCATCGTTTTTGGTAAAGTTTCTGACGAGGATCTTGATATCGCCGCCGCTTACGCCCGCGGATTTGAGCGCTTCCTTAGCCGCGGCTATATCGGCTTCGGTTTTTATCGCGTCGCCGTAATGATCTCTGTAAGACGTTCCGTGTTTCGTATCGTACGCGGCTTTCGGTACGAGGCCGGTCGCGGGAAGCGAAGCGGTTATGAAGCCCGCCATCGTGTTTCTGTCAAGCGCAAGCGACAAAGCTCTGCGGACTGCGGGATTCTGAAAGAGCTCTTTGCTCGTGTTGAACATATAGCAGCCGGTCGAAAGCTCGTCTTTGATATTGAGCTGATTTTCATACTGCGCGAACGCTTCTTTGGTCAGAGCGCCTACGTAGAACAGCGTGCCGTTATTATAAGCTTCAAGCACCTGATCGAGCGTGAAGTCGAAATGCACTATTATTCTGTAAGGAGTTACGTATTTGTCGACGCGCTCTTCTCTTTCGGGGTTGGTATAATAATACTTGTTTCTTTCAAGCACCATTTCCTGATCGAGGGCGCTGTCTATCTTTCTGATGAAGAACGGGCCGGAGCATACGAGCGACGTGGCGGTGCTCGACCAGTCCGTGCTGAGAGCGGGCTGACCGTCGTTGCCGTAAATAAGCTCGCCTTTTTCGTCGGTAAGCGGTTTATTGACTTTGTTTTCGCGGAGCGGTACGAGCATCGGCGAAGCGAGGTTCTCAAGGAACTGATCGTAGTCGTGATTCTCTTCGAATTCGATCTCTATCGTATAAGGATCGGGAGCGGAGATACCGAGTCTGTCACGCGAGATATCGCCTGATTTGACCTTTTTCGCATTTTTTATATCGAAAAGCAGCGGCGCGGCGTCGCACGAAATATTGGGGTCGAGTATCCTCTTGACCGTGAAGATAAAATCGTTTGCCTGAACCGGCGTACCGTCGCTCCATCTCGTATCGTTGAGCGTGATGATCATTTTGTAGGTCGTAACGCCTTCGTCGTCGGTCCTTTCGTCAACGTAGTAGCTCTTGCAGAGGTTCTTTTTGACTTTGCCGTTCGATTCGAGTTTGAAAAGACCGTCGTAAAGCAGGCCGAGAAGTTCTGCCGACTCGGCGTTTGCATAGATCCTCCTCTGGAAGACCGCATCCGTCGTATCATACTCAATGGAAACTCCGTTGGAGTATGCGTACAGCGGGTCGAAGCAGCGTACTTCGTTGAACAGGTACATATTGACGATCGCACCCTTATCGTCTTCATCCATCGCGCACGACGCAAATACTGTAAGGACCGTAAAAAGGCACAGCATAAGCGCTACAAACTTTTTCATCAGATTGACCTCCTGAACGGGAAAGACCCGAAATAGTATTACCATCAGGCGCCGCTTATATTTCAGCGGATAAAAAGCCATGATATCCATTACACTATATTATATCATAAAACATAATATAATCAATATCGAGGATGTAAATTTTAATAAGATTTACATTACCGTTAAATTTGAAACGGATTTTTCGGTAATTACTCACAAAAATACGCCCGATATATATATAATAGAACAAATAAGTAATAATATCTCGAGTCTATTTTTTAATTTTTATTTAATTTTTCTCAATCATTCGTAAGAAGTCTTACCGCGATGATCAAGGCGAAGCAAAGCGGAACGCCCACGGCAAGAGATATGAGCCCCGCTTCGATGCCGCCTATAAGCCCGATGAGCGCGAACGCCGCGACGCCGGCGCCGATACCGAATAAAGCTTTGCGGCGCAGTCCCATCATATACGCGAACCTGCCCGATCTGACGGATCTGCACGCTTTACTGACGACGGATCCGATGAAATACGCGATAAAAGCGAAAAGCAGACCGACGGAGGCTATTACGTCTTTTACCGTATCGAGCGCTTCTCTTTTTGAGGCTTTACCCGTTCTTATTATTTTTATATCTTTGCAGCTGTCCATGATCTTTCTCCGTTATTTTACCGTTTTCGGTTATTTTCTGAGTGTATTATATCACCGATTTCGGTTATTGTCAATACTTTTCGGCAAATTTCTTGAAATTTTTTTCAAAAACCTCTTGACATTTTTACCGATATGGGTTATTATATAGGCAGAAAACACACCGGAGGCGCTTTATGGAATGGTTCGAACGCGTAAAAGCGATCAAAAAAGAAAAAAACGTAACGACCGATATCTTATCCGAACGCACGGGCATAGCGAAGGGTACGCTCAATAAGCTGCTCACCGGGCAGACCAGAAATCCGGCGTACGATACGATCAAGCGCATCGCCGAAGCGCTCGGCACCTCGGTATCATATATAGCGTACGGGGTCGACGATAATTCCTCATACGGCGAGCTTTTCGAAAAATATTCGAAGCTCGATCAGAAGGGAAAGGAAGCCGTCGCAAAGACCGTAGACGCTCAGCTTGCCCGTATGGAGAACGAACGCTCCGCCGCCGCGGCGCAGATCGGCAAAAAGAGAAAAATATTCATATACGACGTACCGGTCTCCGCCGGTCTCGGCTCTTTTCTCGATTCGTCGCCGTCCCAGTCCGTCACGCTTGAGGTGAACGAGATAACGGACCGCGCCGACTACGCGGTCAGAGTTTCGGGCGACAGTATGGAGCCGCGGTTTTTCGACGGCGATATTGTCATAGTCGAGTCGTGCGGGCAGATCCCCGAGGGCAAGGTCGGCATATTCCTTTATAACGGCGAAAGCTACATAAAAAAATTCGGAGGCGACCGCCTCCGCTCCGTAAATCCGAAATATAAAGATATGGTATTCAAAGAAGGCGACGACGTGACCTGCCTCGGCCTCGTGCTCGGCTCGATAAGCAAAGAAAAATAAATAACGCCTACCCAGCGGATAGGCGTCGTGTTCTAAGTATTACTTGTCAATATAAGCCTTGTCATTGTTCTTTTTTCTGTAATTCCAATACTTTTCGTCGAATTCAGCTTCATTTTGTATTTCCAAATTCAAAATCTCCCGCAGATCATCGAACGTCAGATATTCACTTCCTTCTCTC
>CACYEW010000070.1 GCA_902773455.1 uncultured Ruminococcus sp. | reverse complement strand
GACGGCACAAAAAAAGTTTATGACGAATTAAAGGCTGAAATAAAAGCTATTTGGAATAGTGATTTACTAAGAGCTTATAAAGAATACAGGCCTAACGTTGATATTCCAGATCCTGTATTTATTCCGGTCAGCGAACAATGATTAAAAAAAAAGCCTGCCGATATACTTGATCGCATTAAAAAGAAAAATAAAAGTGTAACTTGCTTCTTATAATAAAGTGCAGGGGTATTGATTTTAACGATTAAGCCTTATTTGTTGAAATCGTAACTTTTAATCAGAAGAAAAAAGTCGCTTTTGCGGCTTTTTTTGTTTTGCTGCTCATACATCGCGGGAGGGATTCGAAGCAGCGTTTAGAAAACGTTCCGGCACAGCGTTTTCTGCGGTGACCGAAGATTTTTGCAAAGCATGAATTAACGTTACCATTTTTTGTTGCTTATAAAAAACGCGTTTCAAAGTTCGGTATTGCTTATCAAGCGGATAATTGTATCTTGACAAAATTAACAGTATATGCTATACTATCTAAAATGTTTTGTTGTAAAAACTGAACTCTGACGTATATTTCATTAAAAGCCGGAGAAGATTCATGAATTACGAGAATTCGATGACGGAGCCTGAAATACTCTGTCAAAAACTTACGGATGATTTCGGTGACGCTTTTATCAAAAAACAGTTTACCGTTTATTTTCAGCCGAAATTCGATATAAGATCAGATGAGCCGCAGATCGCGGGCGCTGATGCGATCGCTTACTGGAATCACCCGGAATACGGTATGATCGGTCCCGGCGCGTTTATTCCCGCGCTTGAAAAAAACGGGATGATCGGAATACTCGACCGCTTCGTGTGGTCTGAGACCGCACGGCATATAAGCGATTGGAAAAAGCGCTTCGGCTTATCTGTTCCGGTCTCGGTAAGAGTATCGGGATTTGACTTTTACGAACCGGATCTTTCAGATACGCTTAAAGAAATAATTAAAGAAAACGGTCTCGGACAAGGCGATCTTATTCTTGACATTTCCGAATCGGCTTGTATGAACGATCCGGAGCGGATCGTCAAAAAGCTCAAGGAACTGAAAGAGATCGGATTCAGAACGGAAATGGACGATTTCGGATCGGGATCTTCTTCACTCAGCCTGCTTTCAAATCTGCCGTTCGAATCTTTCAGATTCGATATGAATTTCATAAAAAACGAGTTCAAAGACAGAAAGTATACCCGTCTGCTTGACGCAATGATCGGCGTCGCGAGCGCTTTCGGCGTATCCGCCGCAGCAAAAGGTGTAAAAACCGCAGAGCAGGTGTTCACTTTGAAAATGAAGGGCTGCGCTTTAGTCTGCGGAGATTATTTTTCGCCGCCTCTGCCTGCGGAAGAATTCGTGAAATCAGCGGTGGAAATGAAACAAAGCTCTGAAAAACACGCTATGAGCAAAAGTAAGCCGGGAAGATACGGATTTACATATAACGCGCTGCACGATCAGCTTACGGGGCTTTATAATTATACCGGCTTCGAAATACTGTTCCGGGATTCGGATATGGAGCACATCGCCGTTCTGATCATAGACGTCAACGATTACGAAATAATAAAAAACAAAAACGGAAAAGATCGCGCAAACGATATCGCCGTATACACGACGGAAACGTTACGGGCGAATTTCAGATCTGCTGACCATATCTGCCGGCTGCGCGAAGACAAATTCTGCGTCATAATGACCCGCGTAATGCCGTCCGGCAGAAGCGCCATAACGGCAAAGATCAAAGCAATAGAAGATAAACTGTCGCATCCGGATCACGGCGAACCGTTTTCCGTAAGTATGGTAATAGCGTTTTACGATGAAAGCGTTCCCGGATGCGACGTATTTGAAGAGGCGGAAGCGGCTCTTTCAAAATATAAGGCGAACGGAAAAACTGGATATACCGTATTTCCCGCGTCATTACAAGAGTAAATACCCGGAGGTCGAGCATGAAATATATAATGGCCATAGACAGCGGAACGTCGAGCTGCAGATGTATACTGTTTGATAAAGACGGGAACATGATTTCCGTGGCTCAGAACGAATTCAAACAGTATTATCCTCAACCGGGATGGGTCGAGCACGACGCTGATGAGATATGGAAAACTCAGCTTTCCGTATGCCGCGAAGCGCTTGAAAAAGCAAATATCGCTTCATCCGAT
>CACYEW010000069.1 GCA_902773455.1 uncultured Ruminococcus sp. | reverse complement strand
GCAAGGTGAAGGACGAACAATGGGAATTCGTCGTTAAAACGGCGGTCATAATAAAAGACCTTATGAACGGCAACCCGGATCTGCCCGCCGGCAGAGAAGAAGAGGCGGTCGGCCACAACGCCATAGCCGCCGGTTTTCAGGGACAGAGACAGTGGACGGATTTTTACCCGAACGGCGACTTTGCGGAATCCCTGCTCAACACCACCTTCGACTGGGACGGCGTGCGCGAACCGTACATATTAGCCACGGAAAACGACGTGCTTAACGGTCTCGGAATGCTGTTTATGAAGCTTCTTACGAACCGCGCTCAGATATTCGCCGACGTCCGCACGTACTGGTCGCCCGAAGCCGTAAAACGCGCGACCGGTTACGATATCGAAGGCAAAGCGAAAGAGGCGGGCGGCTTCATACACCTTATCAACTCCGGCGCTGCGTGCCTTGACGCCTGCGGCGAGGCGACCGACAAAAACGGTGAGCACGTGATGAAAAAGTGGTACGAAATGACCGAAGAGGATTGCGAAAAGATACTCGCGGCAACGACGTGGAACCCGGCTGACCTCGGTTATTTCCGCGGCGGCGGTTATTCGTCCCGCTTTGCAACGAGAGCAGAGATGCCCGCTACGATGATAAGGCTCAACCTTGTCGACGGTCTCGGACCGATGCTTCAGATCGCGGAAGGCTGGACCGTACATCTGCCCGAAGAGGTGAACGATATTCTCTGGAAGAGAACGGACTACACATGGCCCTGCACCTGGTTCGCTCCGAGAACGACGGGGAAAGGCGCGTTTAAGACCGCTTACGACGTGATGAACAACTGGGGCGCCAATCACGGCGCGATCAGCTACGGTCATATCGGAGCCGACCTCATAACGCTCTGTTCGATGCTCCGCATACCCGTCGCGATGCACAACGTGCCGGAAGAGCAGATCTTCCGTCCCGCGGCGTGGAACGCTTTCGGTATGGATAAGGAAGGCGCCGATTTCAGAGCCTGCGCCAACTACGGACCGCAGTTCAAAAAAACGAGATAAACGTTAAAGGCTGTTTTGCTTCGGATATCCCCGGACGCATAAACAGCCTTTTATTATTTCCTTTCGTGTTTTATCTTCGACGGAGATTTGCCGAAATGACGGACGAACGATTTGTAAAAAACCGAATAATCTCCGAAACCGCTGTTGAGCGCCGCCGTCTTCGCGTCGTATCCGTCCGACAGAAGATTGTAAGCAAGATCGAGCCTTTTTAAGGTCACGTACTCCCATACGGAAACGCCGAGATGAGAACGGAATATCTTGTTGACGTGCGAATTGCTGTAATGAAACACGCTTTCGATAAACGAAAGATCCGATATCGTGTCAAGATTCGAACCGATATAGTCGGTCACGGCGTTCAGAAGTATGGTTTTTGCGTCGGCGGCGTTCTTTTTTCTGACGGTCACGCCGGCAACGGACGAAGAATTGTGTAAAAGCTCGTACAGTATCGCCTTGACGTAAGTAAAATACATTCCCGTATCTGTATCGGCGCGTTCGTCACAGATGCGGCGCATACACGATACAACCGCCGGATAGACCTGTTCACCGATCTCATAGACGGCGCCGCCCGCGCCGCCGCACGACGTTCTCAGAGTCTGAAGCGGAATATCGAGAGCGGCGTCTTCAGAGACTCTCGGTATAAACTGTACCGCCAGAAATTCAAACGGTTTGCCGTTCGGTATCAGCCCGTGAGTCTCGCCGTCGAAAATCAGCGCCGCGCGTCTGCGGTCGAGCGCGTATTCGGTATCTCCGATCATGACCGAGCCTTCGCCTTTGATCATCATCAGTATCTCATAAGAAGAGTGACTGTGAACGGGATACGCCGAGTTGTCAGTACCTTTATCGTGTTTATGAACAGTATACAATCCTATAAGTTCCATTATCATACCTGCTTTCTTTTTATATTATATCACAAAATAATCGTAATTGCAATATATATGAATGATTTTGCTATTGTATTTGCAAGAATTTATTATAAAATCAAGATAGATAATATCAGAAGGAGAATAGAGTTATGAAAAAGATCGTATGTATGATCTTATGCGTGATGACGGTTCTGCTGACGGCGTGCAGCGGAGAGCCGGCCGTGACCGATACGGTGAGCGTGACAGAGAAACAGACCGAAGCTGTCACCGATCCGCTTCCCGGAAGCGTTTACGTTTTTGACGACGGTATTACCGAAAACGAGGGATCGGGCACAACCGAGACGCCCGAACCGAAAAGCTATTCATACAGTCAGAATTTTGAGAAAAGGATACTGTCCACCGACGCAGACTGGTATGTAAACAGCGAAGGCACGCTGGAAAACGGCGTTTTCGGCGGCAAAACGAATCACGCCTACTTTGCAAATAAACATAAAATAAAAGCCGACGTTTTCGTCGCCGAATGGGACGTCAACGCAGACAGAGGCGGAAATATCGACAACGTTTCCGAATACATAGGTCTGCGTCTGCCTGAATACGGCAACCAGTTTGCCGCCGTCGGCACGAACGGCATCTGGCTTGCGTTCCACGCGGACAAGGTCGGCGTTATCTCAACGTGGCCGACGGTAAAAACGTTCAAGGTCGACGTAAACTTTTCACAGACGCAGCGCGTAAGAGTCACCGACGACGTTAAAAACAACGTTATAACCGTTGAAGTGCAGGAAGACGGTGAATTCAGACCGCTTTTTTCCGCAGTTATTGAAGATCAGAAAAAAGTGACGCTGAAAGACGCGGAAGGCAATTCCAAAGTAAAGTCGTTATTTACGTACAATATAGAAAACAAGGGCTTCTTCAGTCTCTGGTCGTCCGGCGGAAACAACGGCAGCGCGTATATCGACAACGTTGACGTAAAATGGACGGAAGCGGCGCCCGAACCCTACTATCCCGCCGACGGTACGCTTATCCGCGACCTCTATTCCGATACTTGGGTAGCGACGGACGAGCTTGAAAGGACCGTGACTGACGGAGCCGCCGCCCCGCGCGATAAGCTTGTAGGGATGTTTTATCAGATATGGTTCACGCCGACGAGCGTTACGTATCCCGATCAGAAGATATACGACCATTATAAGATATACAAGGAACAGGGTATCGAAGCCGTCAAGAAGGCTTATACGCAGGGACCCGTCGGCTGGGGTCACTACTGGGGCGAGCCTTATTTCGGCTATTATCTGACAAACGACCGCTGGATAATAAGAAAACACGCCTCGATGCTTGCCGATATCGGCGTCGACTTCATATTCCTCGACGTAACGAACGGCAATCCGCAGACTACGAGCTACAAGGCTATCTTCAAAGAATACGAGCAGATGAGAAAAGAAGGGCTTCAAACGCCGGATATTTGTTTCTTCCTGGCTGACAGCGCAGATCTCGTTGAAAACGTATTTCTTGAACTGTGGGACGATCTCTATTCGACCGGGCAGTACAGAGATCTGTATGCGATATACGACGGAAAGCCGCTGATACTCGGCAACCTCAAAGGGCTGAAAGGCGAGTCGGCTGAGATACGCGAGAATTTCACGTGGCGCCGCTGCTGGGCTCTTAAGGGGAACGTAAAGACCGGAAAGGATTTCTGGTCCTGGATGTACGAGACTCCGCAGGTATTCTCCTACGACAGCAAGACCGGCAAAAAAGAGGAAATGTCTATTTCTGCCGCGGTTCTTGCAAATACAAGCATGGGCAGAAGCTTTTCAAACAAAAAACAGCCGAAAGTCATCACGCTTCCCGACGGAACGAAGGACGATTTTCAGTTCAATCTGCCGACCACGGGAGAAGGACTGTACTTTGCGGAGCAGATGAAGACGGCGTCGGAAGCCGATCCGTTCGTGCTTCTTATAACGGAATGGAACGAATGGGCGGCGGGACGCTGGGAAGGCAACGGTCACCCGACGATAGCGAACACTTATATTTCGTGGTCGGAAAGCTATTACGTCGACTGCTTCAACCCCGAATTCAGCCGCGACATAGAGCCTATGAAGGGCGGCTTCGGCGACAACTATTATTATCAGCTCGCGAAATTCCTTCGCGAATTCAAAGGCAGCCGTACGGCTCCCGCCGCTTCGGGTCAGCACGGAATAACGCTTGACGGAGGGCTTTCACAGTGGGCTGACGTATGGCCCGAATACCGCGATACGACGGGCGACACGATCCACCGCGACAGTCTCGGCAACGGCGGACTCGTAAGCTATAGAGACAACAGCGGCAGAAACGATATAATGACCGCAAAAGTATCGAAAACGGCGGAAAAAACGTATTTCCTCGCCGTCTGCGCGGATAAACTCACAGCGCCCGAGGGTGAGCAATGGATGAATCTGTTCATAGATTCCGATTCGAATATCAAAACGGGCTGGTACGGTTACGATCTGATCATAAACCGCGCAGCCGAAAACGGCAAAGCTTCTGTCGAGAAATTCAAAGACGGAAAATTCGAATTTGAAAAAGCCGGAGAGGCGGATATATTCATCGGCGAAAATTACGTCGTTATCGCTATCGATAACAAGCTTGGCGGCATTAACGGCGATTTCAATTTCAAATGGGCGGATAACTCCGTACCGGACGGCGAAATAATGCAGTTTCTTGACAAGGGCGACGCCGCGCCTAACGCAAGATTCAACTATGCGTACAGAACGACTGCGGAAGAAACGCAGCTTACCGATAACGTCAAAACGGTCGTCGGCAGCGGCGCTTCGTTTACGGCAAGCAGACCTTACGCGTTATCCGACGGAAAGACCGTTCCGGTTTACGAAGCCGATACGGCGGTACTGCCCGTGATGTATAAAAACAGACTGTTCGTTCCCGCCGCGTCGCTCGGCGTTATCAAAGACATGACGGCGAACGTAAGCGGCTCCGAAGCGGAGATCGCGTATAAAGACAGGACGTTCGTTTTCGAAGACGGGAGCACGAACGTGCAGTGCGGTAAAGATACGTACCGGATACCCGTCGCGCCGTTTGTTAAAGACGGCGTGCTGTACGCGCCGCTCAACGCCGCCGCGTATATCGCAGGTCTGAATTACGTTCAGAATGAAGCGGGGACCGCGATCATAACCGAAAGCAGTACAGAAAACGCTTTACCGGCGCTCGAAGACCTTTACGGCGCATATTGACAAAAAAGAATAAGTAAGATATAATACAAAAAAACGGCAAAGGACGTGTATATGAAAAACAGAGTTTTGAAAATTGCCGCTGCTGTATTATGTTCGCTGCTCACGATCCAGCCGGCGTTGATGACGTCGGCTTCGTCGGTTACGCGCAATTCACGGTTCGAATGCGAGGACGCGGAGATCTTTGACAAAAACGGAAGAAAGATCTCCGCGCCCAGACTGACGGACGGCGACGCCTCGGGCAAAGCCGTCGCCGGAAGCACCGGCGGCAAGTATTTCCGCTTTTATAACGCATCGGAGGGCAACGTGATACATATCGCCTACGCCACGCATTTTACGGATACGATCGATCTGTTTATACGTTATCCGGGCGAGGGCGATTTCAGATACGTCGGGGCCATACCGTTTTCAACGTCGAATTCGTGGGAGATGAAATCGTCTTATATCGCGACCTCGCCGATAGTTTACATTCCCGACGGCGCCGATATACAGATAAAGCCGAATATCGACGTCAATCTGGACTGCCTGTGGATAACAAGCGAGGCGTCGACGGACGTACCTCCCGGAAATACTTTACCGGCTTCCGTCCTGTCTGACAAAGCGTCTGACGATATAATGGCGCCGTACGCGAAAAGTCTGCTTATGAAAACCGGAGACGCGGTAAAATTCAAAGCGCCGGGAACGGGAAATTACAACGTTATAAGTCTTTCATACTGTTCCGAAAACGCGTCGGTAAAGATACTCAAAGACGGTGAGACGGTCGGTCTGCTCGAGCTTTCCGACAGCGGAATGAGGACGTTTTCAAAAGAAGGCGTCAGAACGAAAGATTTTTCCGGCGGCGACGAATTGACGCTGCAGTGCATTTCGGGCGCGGTCGAGCTCGGCGCGGTTTCGGCAGATTTCGTCCCCGAGCCGGAGACCGTAAGGATAAACGGTATAAGAGCGGAAAACGAACGCGTCACCGTTTCGCTCGACGGCACGTGGGCGTTTGACGTGAGCGAGTCTCAGCAGACGGACAATGCGCCGGACGCCGTGCCTGATCACGATTTCGTCAACTCGATACCCGTACCGGGATTATATCATTCCGCGGCGATACCGTGCGGATCTTATTCCGGCAAAACTGTATGGTACAAGAAGACCGTCGTACTTGAAAAAGTTCCGGCGGGCAAAGCGCTTTTGTATATCGGCTCCGCGGAATACGGCAG
>CACYEW010000068.1 GCA_902773455.1 uncultured Ruminococcus sp. | reverse complement strand
TTCCGTCGGGAGCGGTTTTCGAAAGTCCGGAGACGGTGCGCGCGATGCTCGAACGCTTCTTTATGATCTCTTGCGTGCCGGCGGTATGCTTTGCCTCCGCGTTTTCGCCGCTTTGCCGCGCTGTCTGCGCTCTGTGCCCGTCGTTATGCGGGGCGGCGTGCGGCGCCGCGATCGTAAAAGCGGTATTGTCCGGAGCGGAGAACGCGCTCGGAGTTGCGCTTTCCGCCGCGCTTATGGCAGTGCTGACGGCGACGTCGGCGATATATTCGGCCGTTTGCGCCGGATTTCGCGTTTGTCTTGTAAGATACGGAGTCACGGAAGAGGATAAGAATTCGCTTTTCCTTATGCTCATGACCGCCGCTTTCATACTGCTCGTGACCTGTTCGCTCACGCTTCTGATACCCGCGCTGATGAAAATAATTGCCTTTTAAGGATATTGAAATGGATAACGAAACGAAACCGAAGAAGAAAAAATTCAATATTTTCGATTCGCAGAGAGAGGGAAAAGGCGTTGAAAAAGGCGAGGTGAAAAAGCCTGATTTCAAAAACTTTTTCATTTATTTCGGCAGATCGTTCACGAGGCTTCTGAACGTCAACCTTATGTTCACGTTCTTCTGCCTGCCGCTGTTTTTCGCTCTGCTCGCGAGCACGCGCTGGTTCGACGTCACCGTACAGGACGCCGCGCATCCGCTCGCCTCGGCTCTCAACGGGCTTCTTACCGCGGGCGAATATAACCCGGTAACGATGTCTCTTTACGGCGTTTACGGCATAAGAAGCGGTCTTGCCGCTCAGACGTCCGTCTTTTCGACCGTGCTTTACTGTCTTGCCGGCCTGACCGTATTCACGTGGGGCTACGCCAACTGCGGTCTTGCCTATACGCTGCGCAATATGCAGAGAGGCGAACCGGTATTCGTCTGGAGCGACTTTTTCAGAACGGTTAAAAAGAACGCCGTGCAGGGGCTCGTCGTCGGCGTTATCGATCTTGCGATCTTCGCCTTGATGTATTACGATATACAGGTGTATTCATATAACGCGTCGAATACGGTGTTCTCGTTCATGTACGTCATAACGCTGTTTCTGTTCGCGGTCTACGCCGTTATGAGGATGTATATTTATCCGATGCTCGTGACGTTCGATCTGAAGACGTTCAAGCTTTTCAAAAACGCTTTCATCTTCGCGTTCGTCGGCCTCGGCAGAAATATACTCGGATTGATAGGCGTGATACTCGCGATAGCGATAAATATGTTCGTCTTCTGGTTCTTTATGCCGCTCGGCATAGTTCTGCCGTTCGTTCTCACGGTCGCCGTGATCGGCTATATCAGCGTGTACGTCGCTTACCCCAAGATCAAGGAAGTCATGATCGATCCGTATAACGCCGAAAACGGCGTCGAACCGGAAGAGGAAGCGGAATAATAAACAAATAAATACAGAGTAGAAGGCTCGGCGTGAAGTGCCGCGCGGACGGGGAGTTGCCGTGCGGACGAAGAAACGGAGTTTCGCGGTCGCGCCTTCGCATCCCGCTGTGCAAGATATTCCCTTGTCCGACGGGGTACTTATCCTTGGGGAGGGATTTTTTTGCAGAAAAAAACGGATTACAAAAAACTGATAAGAAAGATCGCGATAACGGCCGTATTCGCCGCGTTCGCCGTCGCGCTCAAGGCGTTCACGAACGCCGTGCTGAACATACCGATATTCGGTATAAAGATCGGCTTTGCCGGCATTTTCACGTTTTTCCCGGCGATACTGTGCGGCCCCGTCTGGGGCGGTATCGCTTCGGCTTTGTCAGACGTGCTCGGCTATCTTATCGCGCCGGACGGAGCGTATATCCCGTGGCTCACGCTGACCGCCTTCTGCGGCGGCGTGATAAAGGGACTGTTATGGATGCTTCTGACGAAAAAAGCGGGCAAAAAACTGCGCGTGATCCTTTTGAGCGTATTCGTGCTGATCGGTTCGGCGGGCGCGGCGTTCCATATATCGCTTCATAACGACGGGCTTATAAACGGTCTTGCCGCAAAGCAGGCTGAGCTGCCGTCAAAAGGCGCCGTTACGGGAAGACAAGCCGCCGGAGAATACTCCTTTCTTACGTCTTTGACGGTCGATCTTGCAAAATACAAAAACGATACGTTCACGCTGACGAACGTTTCGGCCGGGGGCGATACCGAACTGCCTTCGGTGATGATACTGGACGGTTACGAGACGAAGATAACGAAGATCGGTCCGAAAGCGCTCCGTAACGTCAAGGGCGCGGTCACGGTACCCGAATCGTATAAAACCATAGCCGACGACGCGCTCGGCGACAATAAAGACGTAACTCTGATACGCGGCAAAGCCGGCAGCGCCGCCGAATCCTTTGCAAAGAAAGCGAACGTTTTGTTCGAAGCGGTCGAAGCCGACGGAAAAAAGACCTTCGACGGATCGTCCGGGGAGACGGAATTTGAGTTTTCGAGTTCAGACAATTACAGAAAAAATCTCGCGATCTGCATAAATATGCTCGTATTGGGGCTCGAGCTGACCGGACTTATCGGTATGCTCTTCGTGATAATCAACATCCTGCTTGCGAGAGGAGAAAAGACCGGAGAGAGGACCGCGGAGATCATAAAGATAGCGATCGCCGTAACGGTCGCGGGCATAATAACGACCACCGTGAATACGTTCATTCTGCGCGAGCTGCTCGACGCATGGCGCGGTAAGGAATTTCTGATACTTTACGTGCCGCGGCTCGTGGAGGAGCTGCTCGTATGCGTGCTGCACACGTATATCATATCGATACTGTACGGCAGTATAGTGCACGGCGGGATCAAGAAGGAAATAGATAAATTGAAATGATATATACTTTGACTCTCAACCCGTCCGTTGATCATTACGTTTCGGCGAACGTTATAACGGGCGCGACCAACAGGGCGGCTTACAGCCGCGTCGAATTCGGCGGCAAGGGAATAAACGTAACGCTCGCGCTGAAAAATCTCGGTATGGAAAGCACGGCTCTGTTTTTCGCAGGCGGCTTCACCGGCGACGGGCTGACCGCTTATCTGACGTCTAAGGGCGTGAAATTCCGTTACGTCAAGACCGGGGCGGAAACGAGGATCAATACGAAGATCGCGTCCGGCGGTACCGTGACGGAGATAAACGCGCCCGGAAAAAAGATAAGCGCGGCGGAGCTCGGCAGATTTCTTTCGCTTTTGTCCGATATAGGCAGAAAAGACGTCGCCGTGATATCCGGCTCGGCGCCCGCGTGCGATACCGATATCGTTAAAGAAACGCTTGAAAAGCTTCGAGATACCGGAGCGAAGCTCATCTGCGATATGCACGGAGCGGATCTTAAAAAATGTCTTGAATACAAACCTTATCTCATAAAGCCCAATCTCGAAGAGGCGGCCGGATTTTTCGGCAAAAGCGCCGATCCTGCTTTGGCAGAAGAGTACGCGAAAAAGCTTTCCT
>CACYEW010000067.1 GCA_902773455.1 uncultured Ruminococcus sp. | reverse complement strand
TTTTGCAGTACGGTATATGGATATAAAGCGAGGTTTCGTTATTCATCGAGCTTGAGCACAGCCATGAACGCCTCGGACGGTACCTCAACGGAGCCGAACGTGCGCATACGCTTTTTGCCTTCTTTCTGCTTTTCGAGCAGTTTCTTTTTACGCGTTATATCGCCGCCGTAGCATTTCGCCAGAACGTCCTTGCGCATCGCTTTGACGGTCTCGCGGGCGATTATTTTGCCTCCTATCGCCGCCTGTACGGGTATCTCGAACAGCTGGCGCGGAATGTTCTCTTTGAGTTTTTCGACCATTTTACGCGCTCTGCCGTAAGCTTTGTCGGTATGGATGATAAACGTCAGAGCGTCGATGATCTCGCCGTTCAGGAGAATGTCGAGCTTCACGAGGCGGCTCTCGGCGTAACCGTCGAGCTCGTAGTCGAGCGACGCGTAACCGCGCGTGCGGCTTTTCAGCGAATCGAAAAAGTCGTAGATTATCTCGTTCAGCGGCAGTTTGTAATGTATCTCGACGCGCTCCGTATCGAGATAATCCATCGTGACGAATTCGCCGCGGCGGTCCTGACAGAGCGAATTTACGGCGCCTATATACGCCTTGGGCGTAAGCACGGTCGCCTTGACCATGGGCTCGCACGCGTATTCGATCTGATCTGACGGCGGATAGTTCAACGGGTTGTCGATCATGAGCTCCTGCCCGTTTTTCAGCACGACCTTATAGATAACGCTCGGCGCGGTCGTGACTATATCGAGGTTGAATTCGCGCTCGAGCCGCTCCTGGATGATATCCATGTGGAGAAGTCCCAGAAATCCGCAGCGGAAGCCGAAGCCGAGCGCGGCGGAAGTCTCCGGCTCGAATGTCAGCGCGGCGTCGTTCAGCTGCAGCTTGAGTATCGCTTCTTTGAGGTCCTGATATTTTGCGCCGTCAGCCGGATAAATGCCGGAGAAAACCATCGGCACGCATTTTTTGAAGCCGGGGAACGGCGTGTCCGTCGGGTCGGACGCGGTGGTCACCGTATCGCCGACGAGCGTATCACCGATGTTTTTGATGCTCGCCGTGATGTAGCCGACTTCTCCGGCGCGTATGCAGTCGGAGGGAGACAGTCCGAACGGTTCCATATAACCGACGTTCACTACGTCGAATTCGGCGCCGGTCGCCATCATTCTGATCCGGTCGCCGGCTTTGAGAGAACCGTCTATCACGCGCACGTAAACCACGACGCCGAGGTAAGAATCGTAATAAGAATCGAAAATGAGGCATTTGAGCGGCGCGTTATCGTCGCCTTTCGGCGCGGGTATATCCGATACGATGCGGTCGAGCACCTCCTGGATGTTGATCCCGTTTTTCGCCGAGATCTCCGGCGCGTCAAGAGCCGGTATGCCTATCGTATCTTCTATCTCGTGCTTGACGCGCTCCGGCATCGCCGCGGGCAGATCTATCTTGTTTATTACCGGTACGACCTCAAGGCCGTTGTCGACCGCGAGATAAGCGTTAGCCATCGTCTGAGCCTCGACGCCCTGCGTTGCATCAACAACGAGAACGGCGCCCTCGCAGGCGTTCAGCGATCTCGATACCTCGTAGTTGAAGTCGACGTGCCCGGGAGTGTCGATAAGGTTGAGTATATATTCTTCGCCGTCCGGCGCTTTGTAATCAAGTCTTACGGCGCGCGCCTTGATCGTGATACCGCGCTCGCGCTCGATATCCATATTGTCGAGCAGCTGCTCCTCCATATCGCGGTCAGAGACCGTGCGGGTTATCTGCAAAAGCCTGTCTGCAAGCGTAGACTTGCCGTGATCTATATGAGCTATGATGCTGAAATTTCTTATTTTGCTTCTGTCGTACATAAAAACCTCTTGCAAATAATATTTCATCTTATTATATCATATAAATCGGTCGTTGTCAATGTTTTTATTAAAATGAAATCACGCCGCAGACGTGATGAGATCAGGGGTGCACCTGATGAAATCACGCCTTCGGCATGATGAAATCGAAAACGCCCGGGAAAGAGGAAATCATGTAAATAAAAAATAAAACCGCTATGATATCTTTTATCGGTAGAAAGTGTCATAGCGGATTGTTTTTTATTCTGATCAAAAACCGTTTTTATTTTTGAAGTACTTTAAAAAAGCTAAATTGCTCGCTTACGCTCGCAGCTAAATTGAAGCCTTACGACTTCAGCTAAATTGAAACCCTGCGGCTTTCAGCTAAATTAAATTCGCCTTATAGTTTGCGGAGCAAATTTAGCTCGGCGAAGCCGAATTTAGCTGAGCAAAGCTCATTTTAGCTCGCTGTTCACGGCGAATTTAGCTGCATAAAAAATCGGATCTGCCGTTCGGCAGATCCTGTTTTTTTATGCCCAGGGGTTGGAGCTTTCGGGTTTGCGGACGCCGACGAGAAGATGCTGTTCCCACAGATACCACTTGCCGTCTTTTGCTTTGCGGAGAACCACGTCGCGCGGCGAATCTGCGCCGCCGGATTCGATAAGGAGCTTCGCGTAGCCGTCGTTCTGGTAGGAATACGGATTCTCTTTAACGGTTATTGTGTACGGCTCGGCGGGCTGATAATCGTTTTTCGGCGTAGAGCCCTTGAAATACGATCTCGGAATATAGTCCGTGTCCATAAAACGGTCTTTGATGAACTGCTTTTCGGCGGGAGTGATCTCTCTCGGTCCGCTCAGAAATTCGAGCATCGAAAGCGAAAGATCTTTGTCGTGCGGGTAGAAGCAGAGCGCGAGGACCGTCATTGCGGCGGTGTCGAACTGCGATTCAAGAGCCGCCTGAGGCAGAGCCTTGAACTCTTCAAGCGTTTCGGGCAGAGTTTTGAAAACTACATCCACGCTCTTGTTCGAGCCGGTCACGCTTTTTGCGACTTCAGCCGCTTTGTTTTTGATACTATCGAAAAGTCCCATTGATTTATCCTCCGTGGTTTTTTTATATTATAATAAATTTTTATGTCTCTTGTCAATATCTTTTCGGTAAATTCTGCGGTTTTTTCGGTTTATTTTGCGAAAGCGCCCGGTTTTACATAAGAAAACCGTTACCACGACGAAAGATTTTTGTTGAAATCCGGGTTTGCCGGCAGCTGTACGCCTTCTCTGTAAAAGGTGATGCCGTGCTTTTTCATAAGCTCGTAAAGCTCTTTCAGTTTTTCCGGAGAGTTTTTGTCCCAATATTTGACCAGATACGCGTATCTTATCTGAAGCGAGGATTTTTCGACGTTGTTTTTATGTTCCTCGTCAGATGCCGCAAGAGCGTCTTCCCAGAGCTTCATATAACCGTCGAAGGTCTCCCTCTGATACGTTTTCGAACCGCTCACGACTACCGTCCTGGTTATCGCGTCGTATATGCCCATATGCTTGTTTTCCGGCTTTTCGGAGGTTTTGTCTATGAATTCGCGTATGAATTTCCAGCCGTCGCCGTAATAGCCTTGCAGAAAATCGTCCATACATTCATAGTATTCTTCACGCGTCATATCGGGATTCCACATGACCTTTGAGAGCAGGTAGGCGCGAAGCTCGCCGAACTCGCCCGATATCGACTGACCGTTGCCCTGTTCGAAAAGCCCGATAACGTTGTGATCGACGAAAAATCTTATGTTGTCATAAAGCACGTTGAGGTTCGGGAACGGGTTGATGTAGTACATGAAGTCCGTAGTGTAGTCCCATATGAACAGGTTTTTGCTTATCTTCGACCACGCTTCGATATCTTCCGCAAATTCTTTGTTTGATTTACAGTCCGAATCGAGCGGGTGTGCGAAGCAGCATTCGATAGAGCAGAGACGTATTATCACGTTGTCTCTCGGCTTGATGTTTTTCGGCGCTTTTCTCGTGTATCTGTACGCAAGCGTATCCACGTATACGCCGGGATACTCGTCCTTGATCGCGTCGGCGATCCTGTTGACGAAAGTAAGAAGAGAACCCATCGGCGTGCCTTCTTCTTCGTCTATCTTTCTGCAGTTTTCGCACTGACAGCCGCGTCCGTTAGCGTCCGAGTCGTTCTGAGATACGGATATTATCTTCGCGTTAGGGTAGTTTTTCAGATACTTTCTGACGTTTGCAAGCACCGTTTCAAACACCTGCGGGTCGGTAAGGCACGGCTGAGCGTTGACGGCAGAGCTCGTGTTGGAGAGCTTCGGAAGCGTATGCACGAACTGACCGGCGTACTGTATCATCTCGCCTCTGCCCTTGCTCGGCATTTTTCTGTTTATCGAGCCGTTTATTTTGCGCTTCGCCGCGAATTCTTCGTGGAAGGTGTCGAACCAGAACGTGTCGCGGTTCATGAGCTTCGGCGAATACGTCACGCACGTATCTGCCGGCACGTCGATATGCTTTGCGAATTTAACTTCTTCGCAGGTCGAGGAATAAAATCTCCAGCCGAGAATATCCTCAAGAAAACTGTAAACGGCGTACATCGTTCCGGTTATCGTCTTGCCCGTCAGATAAAGTCTGCCGCCGTCATATATTATCGCATAGCCGTCGTTATACAGTTTTTCACGTTCGGCTTTGACTTTTTCGGTATCTCTGTCGGTCACTCCTACGCAGATCTCGTCCGCCTGCTTTTCGCTGCCGCGGCTGAGTTTTATTCCGGTCGCGCCGTCGATATAGTTGACAAGATCCTTTGCGCAGTTGCTGACCGTATCGTCGTTTTCCTGATATACCAATCTGAATCCGCTTATGTCTTTACCGGCGACGGTGAGCTTTTTAACGTGGTATCCTTCCCATTCCATTATCTGTTCCTCCGTTTCTTTTTCGGTCGGCGCCTCTGTCGCCGCCTCTGTTTCCGCCGTGTTTTCCGCCGTCTTTTCTTCCGTTGCCGGC
>CACYEW010000066.1 GCA_902773455.1 uncultured Ruminococcus sp. | reverse complement strand
GGTCGTTTCGCTTATAATCTTCATTCTGTCGTGCGCTCTCGGCTACGTCGTCGCAAAGCTGAGCCGTAAGATCAAAAACAAAAGCTTTGTTATAGTGCTTTTCGCTCTCGGCGGTATCGCCGTTTATTACGTCTTGTATTTCAAAGCGATGAACGCGGTGCAGGATCTCATCGCAAACGCAGCGGTATACGGCGCAGAGATAAAGAATTCGGCGTATATACTGTACCTGTTCGGAAGCGTCGGCACAGGCGACGCTTTGTCGATACTGATATTCACCGCCGCGGTGCTCGCAGTCCTCGCGCTCGTATGGTATCTGATCTCTAAGAGCTTTATAAAGATCGCAACGTATAAAGCGGGCGCTCCGAAAGCCGTATCCGGCGCAAAAACGGCTTCGGCGAAAAGCGTCGGCGCGGCGCTCGTTATGAAGGAATTATCGAAATTCGTATCGAGCCCCACGTACATGCTCAACTGCGGTCTCGGCATACTGATGATCCCCGCCGCGGGCGTGCTACTGCTTATAAAAGGCGGCGCTTTGGCGGAAGGTCTGTCTTCGCTTTTGGGAAACGCCGACGCGGCGGCGGTATTCGCCTGCGCGCTTATGATGTTTCTCATTTCCATGACGGACACGGCCGTATCCTCCGTCTCGCTTGAAGGCAAATCCATATGGATACCGCAGTCTCTGCCGGTCGATCCTTTCGAGGTGCTACGCGCAAAGCTTTTGACGCAGCTGCTGCTTGCCGGCGTACCGTCTCTGTTCGCCGTGATATGCGCGGTGATCGCGCTCGGATTAACGCCGCTGACCGCCGTTACGTTCGTTTTTGCCGCGCTCTCGTCGCTTTTGCTCTGTTCGATCTTCTATCTTTGCATGGGTATCAAATTCGTCAATCTTACGTGGACGAACGAGATGTACGCGATCAAACAGGGCACGGGAGTTCTGATCTCGATGTTCGGCACGTGGGGCTACGCTCTGTTCTTCGGCGGCGCATATCTGCCGCTCGCCTTTTTCCTGCCGGCGTGGATATACCTTGCGTTTATGACGGCGGTAACGCTAACCGTATCCGCTTTGCTTTACAGATGGCTGAAAACAAAAGGCGCCGAAGCGTTTGCAGACCTCTGATATTATCCGAAAAAAACGATACCGGCTGAGCCGCGGACTTCGTCCCCTGCTCAGCCGGTATTTACGTCGGTTTTATTCTTCCGGTTTGGTCTCGAGTTTGAGCGGATAATCGGCGATGTGCTTCATTTTGAAGCCGTTTTTCTTATACTCTTCATAGTCGAACGCCTCGAGCTCGTCGATCGCGAGCTTATGGAATTCATAGAAATTATGCCACCATTCGTAGCCGGAGCCGAGCTCTGCGCCGAGATAAGCGTCGGCGATATCGCAGCCCATCTGAGGCGCTACGTAGAACGCGCCCATGGCGAGAACGTTGACGCCGTTGCCGGTTATGGCGCGGAGCGCCGCCGGTACGCTTTCTACCACGCCGGCGTGTACGTGCGGACATTTGCTCGCGGCGATATGTATGCCCATGCCCGTGCCGCAGAACAGAAGCGCCCTTTCAAAATTGCCTTCGGATATCTGCGCTCCGACGCGAAGACCCACGCGGTGGAACATGTTTTCGGTATCTTCCGCGTCAGGATCGGTCACGCCGAGATCGGTGACTGTCCAGCCTTTGGCTTTGAGGTGCGCAACGACCGCTTCCTTGAGCGGATAGCCGGCGAAATCGGCGCCGACGAGTATCTGTTTATCTTTTATCGTTTTCATTTTTTTATCCTTTCTTCAAGCCTTTCATCCAGATTATCGATAACGGTATCCATTTTGCGACGTTTTCGTCGATGAACTCGGACCAGCCGACAGCCGTTTCTTCTTCGGCGAGAGCTATGCCGTGCGGTCCGTGCGGGAATATGTGCATCTCGAACGGGACTCCGTGTTCCGCCATTTTTTCGGCTACGACTATCGAGTTGATCACGGGCACCGCCTGATCGTCGGCGGTCGCCCATATAAAGGCGGGCGACGAATCTTTGCTTACGTGCAGATTGATCGAATACTTTTTGAGATCCTCTTCGCTCGGCTCCGTGCTTCCTATGATGCTGTAAAAGCTGCCGAGGTGAGTAGGAACGGTAACGGCGGAGGTCACGGCGTAAGAGAGCACCGTGCCCGTGGGTTTGTTTATGCCGTACGGGAAATCGGGACCGAGCTTTTCTTTAAGCCACGGAGCGTTCCAGAACGTGCCGAGCGAGGCGCAGAGATGACCGCCCGCCGAAAAGCCGACGGCGAATACGCGTTCGGGGTCGATATTGAATTCTTTCGCGTTTTCTCTAATGTACTTCATCGCGTACGAAGCTTCGACGAGCGGCCTGAAACCGGCGGCGTCGGCGCCGCACGAATAGTACAGCAAAAACACGTTCATGCCGGCGGCAAGATACTTCTTGACTATCGGCTCAGCCTCGCGGTCCGAGCACATCTGATAGCCGCCGCCCGGCAAAACGAGCATTGCGTCGCGGACGAGATTCGGCATTTCGGGCGATTCGCTGCAGATATAGCAGTAAAGCCGCGCTTTGTCAAGGATTTTTACTTCTTCGATCCTCATTTTGAAAACCTTCCTTTACAGTAAATTTTTAATGGAGTCTATTATAAGATCCGGCTTTTGTTCTTCCGGACAGTTATCGACGTCCCGTAATTTCGTTTCGCCCGATAAAACGAGAACGGAGTAAATGCCGGAATTTCTTCCGAGCGCGATATCCGTATAAAGTCTGTCGCCGAAAACGCACGCTTCGTCCGCCGTGCATCCCGTATACGAGAGTATCATTCCGGCGGTATCTTTGTACGGCTTGCCGAAAAATCTCGGCTTTACGCCGGTAGAGGCGGTTATCGCGGCGGCTATGGAGCCGCTGTCGGGAATGAAGCCCGTCTCGGTCGGGCAGTTGTAATCGGGGTGCGTGCAGAGATATTCGGCGCCGTTACGGATAAGCGTGCACGCCTTTTCGAGCTTGCCGTAGGTCAGAGTCAGATCGAAGCTCGAAACGACTATATCCGCCTCGTCCGAAAGCTCTACGCCCGCTTTTTCGAAGCTCTCCGCAAGCATCGGCGTACCGAGCAAAAACACTTTTTTTCCCGGCCGCTCCGTCTGTAAAAACCGTATCGTCACGTCGCCCGCCGTCATTATCTCGCCGCGCGACGGCTCGAACCCCATACCCGAAAGCCTGTTCAGATACACCTCGGGATTACGCGAGGCGTTGTTTGTGAAAAAGAGCACCTTTTTCCCTTTTTCACGCAGTCTTTTTATGTATTCGACGGCGAAAGGAAACACGTTGTCTCCGAGATAAATCGTGCCGTCCATATCGAAAATAAACAGTTTTTTGTTTTTGAGAACGTTTTTCATATCGTTTTACCCTGCCTGAACTGACTTTGATAAAGATGCTCGTAAAAGCCTTTTCTGCCTATGAGTTCTTTATGCGTACCGCGTTCGATTATGTCGCCGTCCTTCATCACGAGTATCTCGTCCGCGCCGAGAACGGTTGAGAGGCGGTGCGCGACGATGAAACTCGTCTTGCCTTCGGTAAGCTCGTCGAACGCTTTCTGTATCCGCTTTTCGGTCATCGTATCGACCGACGAGGTCGCCTCGTCAAGTATGAGTATCCCCGGCTCCGTTATCATAACGCGGGCTATGCAGAGAAGCTGCTTCTGCCCCTGCGAAAGACCTCCGCCGCCCTCTCCAAGTACGGTGTCGTAACCGTCCGGCAGCTTCGTTATGAAGCCGTGGGCGTGAGCGGCTTTTGCCGCGGCGACGATCTTTTCTCTGCCGGCGTCCGGGCATCCGAGCGCGATATTTTCGGCGACGGTGCCGTATCTTAACCACGTCTCCTGCAAAACCATACCGTAAACGGAGCGCAGATCGGATCTTCTCACCTTCGTTATATCGCTTCCGCAGACCCTGATCGTGCCGGAATCAGTATCGTAAAATCTCATAAGCAGATTTATCAGCGTCGTTTTTCCGCAGCCGGTAGGACCGACTATCGCCGTATGCTTGCCGGGCGCGGCTTCAAAGCACAGATCGCGTATGAGCGGTTTTTCGGGAACGTAGGAAAACGAAACGTGATCGATGCACACGCTTCCGTCTCCGTTCGAAAGTCCCTTATCCTCTTCCTCCGGTTCTTCCGTTTCTTCGGTGAACGCGAATATGCGCTCCGCGCAGGCGAACGCGCTCTGAAGCTCAGCCATAACGCCGGATATCTCGTTGAAAGGCTTCGTATATTTGCTCGCGTATGAAAGAAAACTCGACAGCGCGCCGACGCTCATACCGCCGCTTATTACCGTGAGCGCGCCGGTGAGCGCCACGGCGGCGTAAACTATCGCATTGACCGCTCTCGTCGTGGGGTTTGTGAGCGACGAGGAAAACACTGCTTTGCAGGAAGAATTTTTAAGTTTTTCGTTAAGCTCTTTGAATCTCGTTTTCGTCTCGTCTCTGCCGCCCGCCGCGAACACCGTCTTCTGATCGCCTATGATCTCGTTGACGTAAGCGGTCTGATCGGCTCTGTCCTTCGCCTGCGCGGCAAACATTCCGTAAGTCTTCGACGCTATGATCTTTGCGGTGAAAAGCGATATCGGCGTAAGGACGATCACGACGATACTGACCGTCGGATTTGCGATAAGCATGAACACGAGCGTGCCGATTATCATACAGACGCCCGAAAAAAGCTGTGTGAAGCCGAGCAGAAGTCCGTCGGAAAACTGTTCGGCGTCGCTCGTGAGGCGGCTGACCGTGTCGCCCGAGGCGTGCGAATCGAGATACGAGATCGGCAGGCGCTGTATCTTACCGAACATTTCCTTGCGCAGATCGGCGACGATCCCGAAAGCCGCCTTATTGTTTATGACGCTCAGAAACCACTGTACGAGAGCGCTTACGGCGGCGCATAATGCTATTTTCGCGAATATGACGTTCAGGGCGCCGAAATCAACGCCGTTTTTCCCGATTATGCGGTCGACCGCGTCGCCGAAAAGTCTCGGGATATAAAGCGAGAACACGGCGTAAACGACCGAAAGCGCCATGATCAGGGCGAAAGTCGGTATATATTTTCTGAATTTCCGAAGAAGTTTTTTGATTATCGCCTTTTTCACGCCGACTCCTCCCCGCTCTTTTCGGTCTGCGATTCGTATATGCCGCGATATACGGCGCAGTTTTTGAGAAGCTCCTCGTGAGTGCCGACGCCGGCGATCCTGCCCTCGTCAAGGACCGCGATCATATCGCATCCTCTGACCGTGGACACTCGCTGAGCGACGTTTATAAGGGTAACGCCCTTTATTTTTGATATGTTTTCTCTCATTTCCGCGTCGGTCGCGTAATCGAGAGCCGAGCTGCTGTCGTCGAGTATGAGTATGCGCGGTCTCTGTAAAAGCGCCGCGGCGACCGTCAGCCTCTGCTTCTGACCGCCCGAGAAATTTCTGCCGTTCTGCTCGACCTTCGCGTCGAGACCGCCCTTTTCGGCGACCACGCCGTCAGCACAGGCGGCTTTGAGCGCCTCGTTCATCTCTTCATCGGTGCGTTCTCCGAGCCCGAAGCACAGATTGCTTCTTACCGTGCCGGAAAAAAGCACGGCTTTCTGCGGTACGACGCGTACCGTTTCGGAAAGCTGTTCTCTGTTAAGATCCTTCGCGTCCGCGCCGAAAAGCTCCACTTTGCCCTCGCCCGGATCGTAGCTTCTGCAGATCAGCGATACGAGCGAGGTCTTGCCCGAGCCGGTACCGCCGATTATACCGACGGTCTGCCCTTCACGGATCGTGAGATCCACGTTTTCAAGCACGTTTTTTCCGCCGTAGGAAAACGATACGCCGGTCATTTTTACGGCGATATCACCGCTTTGCTCTGCCGGTTTTTCCGGGTATTCCATCGTTATTTCTTCGGAAAGCACGGCGGCGACGCGTTTGCCGCTCGATACGGCTTTCGTGAGATTTATCGTAAAATCGGCTATTTTTATAAGCTCGACTATTATCATCGCCGAGAGGTTATACATGGCGACGACGTCGCCCGTCGTAAGAGAGCCTTCGTTCACTTTTACGGCTCCGGAGCCTACCAGAGCTAT
>CACYEW010000065.1 GCA_902773455.1 uncultured Ruminococcus sp. | reverse complement strand
CGTGTATAATATAAATAATTCTTTTCTGAAATCGGAGGCATGAAATGAAAACAGGTATGATGTCGGACGCTTATACAGTCCCTTACGGTCTTGAAAAAGGCTATGTGAAAATGAAAGAACACGGCTACGATTACGCCGATTATCAGGGATTGATAAACGTAGACGCCGAGCTTTACGATCTGCCGGAAGAGCCTTTCCGCGAGGTGCTCGAGCGCGAAGCTCAGGCGGCGAAAGCCGCCGGTATAGGCATCTTTCAGATACACGGCCCGTGGGGCGGAGCGGAGACCGATCTTACGAAAGAGCTGCGGGCGGCAAAGCTCGAGCAGGTAAGAAAAGCGATCAGAGGCACGGCTTATCTCGGATGCGAGAATTTCGTCATACATAACGTCATGCCCTTCGGATACTCGGATTCGGACAGAAAAAACGAGGTTTACCTGATAAATACGGAATTCTTTACAAAAGCCGCGGAATACGCCGCGGGATTCGACGTAACGATATGCATTGAGAATATGCCTTTCCCGGATCAGAAGCTTGCGAGACCCGCCGATATGCTCGCCTTTGTGAAGAGCGTGAATATCGACAATTTCAGAATGTGTCTCGATACGGGTCATTGCGCGGTCCACGGAATATCCGCGGGCGACAGCGTCCGTCTGCTCGGAAAAGAATACCTCAGAACTCTTCACGTTCACGATAACGACGGCAGATCGGATCTGCACCTGTTCCCGTACACGGGGGTCATCGACTGGGACGATTTCACCAAAGCCCTGTTTGAGATAGATTACGACGGCTCCGTCTCGATGGAAACGTGCGTACCGAGAAATATGCCCGTCGGAGAAGAGAGGGAGAGAAAAGAACTCGAGCTTGCCGCTGCCGCAAAGAGACTTGCGGGCGAATGATGAAGTTTTTAACGAAATTCTACGGCGACAAAGCGTTTCTGAAGATCGTACTGTCGACCGCGGTGCCGATAGTTTTGCAAAACGGCATCACGAGTCTCGTCAGCGCGCTCGACAATATCATGGTGGGACGGCTTTGCAGCGAGGCGACCTCGGGCGTGGCGATAGTGAATCAGTTCATGTTCGTGTTCTTTCTCGTCACGTTCGGCGCGGTGTCGGGCGCGGGCATACTTACCGCGCAGTATCACGGCAGCGGCAATGTCGAACGCGTTCGCGATACGTTCAGAGCCAAGCTTCTGATCTGCGTCGTCGCCGTCGCGGCGGCGATGACGCTGTTCTTTTTCCTGCAGGATCAGCTGATAAATTCGTTTCTTTCATCGGAGACTGCCGATATAGATCCCGAGCTGACCTTCCGTCTCGGCAAGGAATATCTGAACGCGGTGCTCGTCAGTATGATACCGTATTCGCTTTCCGCCGCGTATTCCACCACTCTGAGAGAGACCGGCAAAGCCGTTGTGCCGATGGCGGCGAGCGTCAGCGCGGTGCTGATAAATCTGACGCTCAACTATCTTCTGATATTCGGCAAACTCGGTTTGCCCGAGCTCGGGGTCAAAGGCGCGGCTTACGCCACGGTCATATCGCGGTTTGCCGAGTTTGCGATCCTTATAATATGGACCTCCTGCAATAAAAAGAAATGTCCGTTCATCGTCGGCGCGTTAAGATCTTTCCGCATACCGCGCGCGGTGACGAAAAAGATCGTCGTTATGGGGGCTCCGCTGATGCTCAACGAAGGCTTCTGGGCTCTGTCTGTAACGGTGAGAAATCAGTGCTACGCCACGAGAGGGCTCGACGCCGTGACGTCGCTCAGTATTTCGAGCGCGGTGTCAAATCTTCTGAGCGAGGTATATTTCGCGCTCGGTCTCGCGATCGCCGTTATAATCGGCAATATGCTCGGCGCAGGCAGGATCGAAGAAGCAAAAGACGCTGATAAAAAGCTCATACGCATTGCGATGACGGCGGCGTCTTTCGTCGGGATCGGGCTTCTTGCCATCTCGCCGTTTTTCCCGAAGCTTTACAATACGACCGAGGGCGTATTCGGGCTTTCGGCGTATATGATAGCGGTGCAGGGCTTATTGACGCCGATCTACGCGTACGCGCACGCTTCGTATTTCACTCTCCGCTCCGGCGGCAGGGTGTTCATCACCGTACTTTTCGACAGCGCGTTCATGTGGGTGATCGCCGTACCGCTCGCTTTTTCGCTTTCGCACTTTACCGATATGAGCATATATCCGCTGTACGCGATATGTCAGGGCTGCGAGATACTCAAATCGCTGCTCGGCTTCATCTTGCTGAGACGCGGAACGTGGGCGCGACGTATCGTCAGTGAAAATGAAGGAGAGACTTAATAAAAATTTCAAAATTCTTTTCATTTGGTATTGCAATTTTTGTCGTAATATGTTACAATAAATCATATTCTTACGGGGGAGGATCGAACCATGTACCGTATAGGCGTTGATCTCGGCGGAACGAAGACCGCGGCGGCTCTCATTGACGCTGAAAACCGCATAATCTGCAAAAAAACCTGCAAAACCGAACCGGAGAAGGGCAACGATTTCATATCCGAAGCCATCGCCGGGCTCATTTCCGCGATCCTTGAAGAAAGGGCGCTCAAAACGGATGATATCGAACTGCTCGGCATAGCGTCACCCGGCGCGATAGACGTCGAGCACGGTATAGTTGAACGCGCGTGCAATCTGCTTATGGAGCATTATCCCCTCGCGGATAAGCTTTCGGAACTTACGAAAATAAAGAATATAAAGGTCGAAAACGACGCTAACGCCGCGGCTCTCGGCGAAGCGGTCGCAGGCGCAGCCAAGGGTTCGGCGTGCTCTGTCATGATAACGCTCGGCACAGGCGTCGGCGGCGGATTTATCATTGACGGCAAAGTATTCTCCGGCTTCAATTATACCGGCGGTGAATTCGGTCATATGGTCATAGAGTACAACGGCAGGCAGTGCAACTGTGGCAGAAAAGGCTGCTGGGAAGCGTACAGCTCCGCAACCGCTCTGATCTCCGATACCAAAAAAGCGATGGAGAAGGACCCGTCGTCGTTGCTTCACGAGGTCGCAAAAGAAGAGGGCGTCAACGGTAAAACGGCGTTCATCGCCGCTCGAATGGGAGACAAGGCCGCGAAAAAGGTCGTGGACGACTATATAGGTCATCTTGCCTGCGGAGTTGTGAATATAATAAATATGCTTCAGCCGAGCATACTCTGCATCGGCGGCGGCATATCGAACGAGGGCGACGGGCTGATAATACCGCTCATAACGAAAGTGAAGGAAGAAATATTCACTCAGTCGAGCGGCCCCTCCACCGAATTGCGAATTGCAATGCTCGGCAATAACGCCGGTCTCATCGGCGCGGCAAACCTCTGAAATCTCAACGAACGGAAGAATATCTCATGGTAAAAAAATATCGTTTTCAGATAATAGGCATTTACGCGGTGCTTGCGGCGCTGCTTATATTCACGGCGATAGTCCCCGCGGCTGATCTTGACGTGTCCGGCGGCCTTATATCCGGCCTCGGCGAAAACTTTGCCTATTCGCTCGGCAACTTCTTCGAGATCTGGGCTGAACCGGTAACTCTTGTTCCCGGCGCGTTCGTTATGGCGATGGGCGCTTCGCTTTTCCTTCGTCAGAAGACGAAAAAAGGTATTATATTCGGTATCGTCGCGTTTGCGGGATCTTTTGCCTGCGCGTATCAGACGATATACAGAACGGTCAAATATTACGCAAATCTCGAAGACATAAGCAAACCGTGGCTTTACGTCAAAAAACCGATAGTGACCGATCACATCGCGGTAAAGATCGCCTGTATCGCCGCCGGTATCGCAGTCGCGGCTCTGTTCGTGCTTTTGTCTAATAAAATAAAGCTCGAAACGCTCGAAAAGACCGAAAAGGTCGTGATAATGGTATTTTTCTCCTACCTCTGCGCGCTCATAATCATAACGGTGATGAAGCATATCTGGGGCAGAATGAGATTCAGAGAATATCTCGACGCTTATAACAGCGGCGCAAGACCGGCTCTGTTCACCGCGTGGTTCTCCCCGCAGGGCAAGCCCGCATCCGACGGATATCAGTCGTTCCCGTCGGGTCATACTTCAAACGCTCTTCAGATATTGCCGATGACGTTTTTGTTCGACGCGGTCGGCAAAAAGAAAGCGGGCAGGATCGTTCGCATCGCAGCGATCGTTTGGATCGCGTTTATAATGTTTTCGAGAATAATCGCCGGCGCGCACTATTTGTCGGACGTCTGCGGCGGTGCGTTGATATCGTTTACCGTTATGGTAGTCACCGCTTCGATAGTATTCGGAAAGGATAAAAAAACAGAAAAAAATAAAGAATAAAAAAATAAAAAAATTTCTGAAAAGGTGTTGACAAAGCTGAATTTATGTGATATAATACTGACCGTCGCACGAAGAGGCTCGGTTATGGGAGCATAGCTCAGCTGGGAGAGCACTTGCCTTACAAGCAAGGGGTCACAGGTTCGAGCCCTGTTGTTCCCACCAAGACCTTTTTATACGGCCCAGTAGTTCAGTTGGTTAGAACGCTAGCCTGTCACGCTAGAGGTCAGGGGTTCGAGCCCCCTCTGGGTCGCCAGTATGCCTCTGTAGCTCAGTTGGTAGAGCAGGGGACTGAAAATCCCCGTGTCGTTGGTT
>CACYEW010000064.1 GCA_902773455.1 uncultured Ruminococcus sp. | reverse complement strand
GTCAATGAGCACAGAGCGCAGTCATAAAATATTAACATTATCCGAAACAGCCGGACGTTTTCAGGCGATCAACAAAAAAGCCGGCACGGCGTCAGCGTGTCGGTTTTTATGCGGTTTTCGTTATTTCTTCCAGTTTCCGAACAGACCTCTTATGATGCTCTTGCCGAGTTCTCTGCCGATCGAAGTTGCGGCGGAGCTGGCGGCTTTTGAAAAAGCGGAGTTCGTTTTTTTCGTCGTCTTTGCTTTTGCGGTCTTTTCTTTTTCGGCTTTCTTGCGCTCTTCTTCCTCCGCCTGCGCCTCGGCTTCGGCTTTCTGCTGCTCGGTTATCACCTCATACGCAGACTCGCGGTCGACCGTCTGCGCGTACTTTTCACGCAGGGGACTGCCGAAGATCGCCGTTTGAATATCGCGCTCGGTCGCGGCGTTCATCGAGCTGCGCGGTGGCAGTACGTTCGCCCTTTCGACCACCGTCGGCACGCCTTTCGCGTCGAGAACGGATATGAGAGCCTCGCCCGTCGCAAGCTCCTGCAGAACTCTTTCGGTATCGAAATCGGGGTTTGCGCGGAAAGATCTCGCCGCGTAGCGCAGATCCTTCTGCTCGTTCGGCGTGTAGGCGCGGAGCGCGTGCTGTACGCGGTTGCCTAACTGCGAAAGTACTGATTCGGGGATATCGGACGGGTTCTGCGTGATGAACCAGACGCTCACGCCTTTCGATCTTATCAGTCTCACGACCTGTTCGATCTTTTCGAGCAGAGCCTTCGGCGCGTCCTTGAAGAGCAGGTGCGCCTCGTCGAAGAAGAACGCGATCTTCGGTTTGTCAAGATCGCCGGCTTCCGGCAGAAGCTCGTATAATTCCGAAAGCATCCATAACAGGAACGTGCCGTAGAGCAGAGGACGCTGGAAAAGCTGCTGACATTCGAGTATGTTCATAACGCCGCGGCCGTCTTCCGCCCAGTCGAACCAGTCGGAGATATCGAGCATCGGCTCGCCGAAAAATACGTTTCCGCCCTCGTCTTCAAGCGTGAGCAGAGCTCTCTGTATCGCGCCGAGCGTCTGCGCCGATACGTTGCCGTACGAGAGCTTGTATTCGGCGGCGTTGTCGCCGACGTGCTGTATCATACTGCGCAGATCTTTCAGGTCGATGAGAAGCAGCTGTTTGTCGTCCGCAATGCGGAAGATTATGCGTAAAACTCCCGTTTGAGTTTCGTTCAGCCCGAGAAGACGCGCGAGAAGGACCGGTCCCATATCAGATATCGTCGTTCTGACGGGGTGACCGTGCTTAGCGTAGACGTCGAAAAAGCGTACCGGATAAGGCGTGTACGTGAAATTCTCGATGCCCATCGTATCGATGCTTCTTCTGATGTGCTTGTTCTCGCATCCTTCGACGCACATACCCGACACGTCGCCCTTGATGTCGGCGATGAAGGTCGGCACGCCCATCTCCGAAAACGATTCGGCGATGACCTTGAGAGTCACCGTCTTTCCGGTGCCGGTCGCGCCCGCGATCAGCCCGTGCCGGTTGCACATGGACGGCTGTAAATATACCCTCTCCTTACCCGTCGCAAGCCATATAAGACCGTTGTCGTTAATATACATAGTTTTTACCTCGTTAAGTAGATTTTTATTGATAAACCGATGTATCTGTTTATAAAGATCTTTTAAATTCTTCAATATCCGAATATCTTTCATCCGGATTTATCTGCGTGCATCTGCGCACAATCCTTCCGGCTTTGCCCGGCGCGATGCATTCTGACGGATGATTCCCGGTAAGCATCACGTTGAGTAGAACCCCCAATGCGTAAATATCGCTTCTCGCGTCGCTCTGCGTTATGCCATACTGCTCCGGAGGAGCATAACCCACGGTGCCGAGGACGTCAGTGTCCGCCTCTTTATTCTTGTCGAAAGCTCTTGATGCGTCAAAATCAAGTAATTTGCAGGAACCGCTCGCTGTAATCATTATATTGCTTGGTTTTATATCACGATGAACGAACCCGTTTTCGTGAAGAAACCCGAGAGCAGAGCAAATCTCGGATAAAACGGCTTTTGCACCGTCGTACGTATATTTCCCGGTTTTGAGTATTTCACCGACGGTAACTCCGCTGATAAATTCCTCGAGAACAAGTTGACCGTCATCAGTGTCGTATACGTCATAAACAGTCGGGATGCATTTATGCATAAAACCGAGAAGAAAACCGTACACCGGTATGCTGTAAGCGTAACTGCGCAGTATAATATCCTTTTTCAGTTTTCTGTGACGCAGTCGCAGAATTTCTTTATTATTCTTTTTGACAAAACCGAGACTACGGAGAAAACTCTCAGCAAGTCTTTTTTATATTCTTCTCTCGTCACGGCTGATACCCGCATATATATTCATAATGTCCGCGTTCTTTTTGCTCGCGGGAGACAAGTATCGTTTCGGTGTGCGACTGTTCCGGCTGTTCCGGACTGATCAGAACGTATTCGGTATTCTCATATGTATACGGGTCATACATCTGATAATTGAACCTGAAAGTCTTGCCGTAATACTCTTCAAGTTCCGCAAAGCCGAAATCATTGTCCGGCTCGTAGTAAGCGCCGGATTCATTTTTCCAGTTTTCGAATTCTTCTGTCGAACCGAGAAGCAGATCGTGATGATATACGTATGAAGGTGAAGACGGGGTATAATACTGCGAAGGCTCGTAGAACATTACCCTG
>CACYEW010000063.1 GCA_902773455.1 uncultured Ruminococcus sp. | reverse complement strand
CAGATACGGTCACTCAGACCAAATACAAACGGACGGATTTATTCCGTCCGTTTGTATTTTTTTTAAGACAAGGCTGCCTTTTGGAATTTGTCTCCGGTCAGGGCTGCCTTGAATGCTTTTTTGCGCTTATTTTATAAAGATATCGGCTATGCCGAAGCCTGCTTCGGCGTTGAATATCTCCGGCGCTACTGACGAGGCGCAGGTCGTTGCAAGATAGATTATTCTGTACGAACCGTCTTCATTTCGCGGCAGCTCTCCCGTGCCGTTTTCAGTGATCATTCCGAGGAAAAAAGTTTTGTGATTGTCCACGGTCCTCGGATCGGACGTATCTACACCCGCGAGAACGCAGCTTTTACTGCCGTAGAACCTCAATCCGTCTTTTGACAGATACAAGGTCGGGCGCCATACGGTATTGCCGTATCCGTCGTCGGCGTCGCAGAAGGTTATTCGTATAAACGTTCTGTTCCCGCTTTCGTCGGTGGCGTAGGCGATCTGATTTCCTATCTGTGCAAAGCCTTCGGTGCTTTCGCGGTCGGAATATAAGAATCTGTCCGGCTGCGAAGATCTGATCCTTACGTAACCTCTGAACTGACCGTTTACGAAATGGCCCGTGTACATCCAGAACGGCTTGCCGTCGGGATCGTCCGGAACGTAAAGCATCTCTTCATGATTGAATCCGATCTCGGGATCGTCGCATATAATAGCCGGTTCGTCTGTCTTTCTCGTCCAGTGTATGCCGTCGTCGGAATACGCGTAACCGATCTTGTCTCCGTAATTGCCTTTCGGAGTTACGTAAGAGCATTGCCAGTACATATGGTATTTGCCGTCGACGTACAATACCTCCGGCTCAAGCGTATTGTCGCTCCACCATTCGTCAACTCCGAGCTCCCAGCCGAGATAGAACATCGGCGCGTCGATATACCTGCGCCAGTTTACTCCGTCTTTCGATACGGTAAGCATAACGTGGTCTCCGTCGCTTTGATCAAAGTTTGCGTCGGACCATCTGCAGCCGGAATATATACGGTACTCGCCGTTTACGCGCATACCGAAAAGAGAATAGTCGTAAGCCGGTTCGTCGTAAGAGAAGAGTATTCCGGTAGACGATACCGACGATTTTGAAAACGTACCTGCGATATCATACGCTCCGTTTCCGGTGAAATCGGCGAAGCCGATATTATCGGACGTGCGGTTGCATTCGAATACGGCGTAAAGGTTTTTATTGCCGTTATCTTCTTCGTAACACCCGAATCTGCCGTCGCCTCTGCCGAAAAACGATCTCAATATGAGCTTGGGATCTTTGTTTTCGGAATAAACGATATCGCAGAGTCCGTCTGCGTTTACGTCGGCGGCGTATACCGCGTATTTATCCGGAAGCTCCGCGTTTACTGTTCCGTGCGTAAACGCGGTAATTTCGTTATTATCGATCTTATAAGATTTGATAACGTTCTTATCGGCGTCGATAAGCTCAAAAATTCGGTCGCCGTCAACGTCGCCGCAAAGAACCTTGCCCGCCGCGTCGAAACGGTATGCGGCGGCTTCGAAGCCTTCCGCTTCGCCGAAATAAACGACCGCGTAAGAGGGCGAATAAAACAGTATGTCGTTGTAGCCGTCTCCGTTCATATCGCCTGCGCCGCAAAGATCGAGCTCTTTCCCGATTTCAAATTCTTTCAGCAAAGAAGCGGAAAAAGTCATTTTCTCGGTCGGAATAACGATCTTATTTTTTTTATATATCATCGAAATCGACCATACGGACAGCTTTCCGTTTTTGTAATGGAACAGCTCGGCAAAACCGTCGCCGTCAATATCGGCGCCGGATATCCGACCGTCGAGCGCCGGCAGATCTGACGCTTTTGCAAAATTGAAATTCCTGCCGTAATAAAGAAAATCGCGGTTGATCGCGCTTTGATGACCATAAAAGGCGCTTTTGAATTCGACGATCTTTCTTATTCCCCCATAGGTCGCAGTGCCGTTTGCCTCGGTCACGTTTTCTTTATATTCTGTTTTACACCCGATATCAAGGCGTTTTGCCGTTTCGGGCTCCGGCGGTACCGTTTCCGTTACCTGCGAGTCCGTCTCCGTGACCTTCGCGGTCACAGCTTCGGTGACGGTTTCCGCGGGCGTTTTTTCGCCGCAGGAAAACAGCGTAAAAACAGCGAGCGCCGCGGCTATTGCCGCATATATACGTTTTTTCATATTTCCTCCGTTTTCGGTAAAGAAAAGCGTCCGGTAAAAGGAACCGGACGCCGTTTCTTATTTTGAACTCAAAAATTCGTTGAGTTTCTTTACGAGCTCGTCGGCGTCGGTGCCGTGAACGGCGCAGGCTTCTTCTATCGTCTCGCCTCTCGAAGCGGGGCATCCGAGACAGTGCATACCGATCTCGAAGAAGAATATCGCGGTCTCGCGGTCGTAATCTATAACGTCGCCTATTATCGATTGTTTCGTTACTTCCATTTTTTCAGGTCTCCTTGATGTTTTTTTATATTATACTATCAGTTCGGCGTTTTGTCAATAGTCTCCGGCGCTGTTATTTTTATTTTACCCCCGGTAATTTTGATTAGCGCTGACTTTACCCGTTTCGTCACCATCAGCTCCGATAAAGGTTCTTCTATCAGTTTTACGACCGACGAGCGGATCGCGCGGCAGCCGTTTCCGGCTTTGCACGAATCGGCGATAAAATCGATAACGCCGTCCGAAAAAACAAGATCCGTACCTGTTAAAGAAGCTCTTTTTTGCAATTCCGACAAAGCCTTGGAGGCGGCTTTGACTAAAACCTCTCTGCCGGGCTTTTTGAATTCGATGATCTTATCGAATCTTCCGATCAGCTCGCGCGGAAGAAAATCGAACGTGACGCCTTTTTCCGGTCTTTCACCCGAAAAGCCGCCGACGCTTTTATGATAGACGGCGCCGTCGTTTACCGTCAGGATGATGAAGGCGTTTGAAAAATCGGCTCTTATACCGAGAGTATCCGTCAGAGTGCCTTCTTCGAGTATCTGCAAAAGAAGATTGAAAACTTCGGGGTGAGCCTTGTCTGCGTCGTCGAAGCAGATCACGGAGAAGGGTCGTTTTCGTACCGCGTCCGTCAGAAGTCCGCTTTCTTTATAACCTACGTAACCGGGCGGAGAACCGATCAGACGCGAAACGCTGTGTTTTTCTCCGTATTCGCTCATATCGAACCGTATAAGAGAATCCTCCCCGCAAAGCTCTTCGGAAAGAACGCGGCAGACCTCCGTCTTGCCCGATCCCGCGGGACCGTAAAACAGAAACGAAGCGTACGGACGTTTGCCGTCGCATAACCCGGCTCTCATTCTGTTGACAGCGGCGGATATTTCATGAAGAGCCTCGTCCTGCCCGAATACGCGGTTTTTCATACGTTCGTAAAGCGGAGCGTCCGTACATCCGTGCGGTACGCCGGACGAACGGCTTACGGTAACTGCGACAAGATCTTCATCGACCGTGTTTACGGGATCATCGTCGCCGTCTTCGTACCGGAAGAGGCTGCCGGCTTCGGCAAAAACGGTTTTTTTCGACGACGAAAACGACGCGCACGCTTCGTCGAGCACGTCGATCGCTTTGTCCGGCAGGGCTCTGTCTTTGATATATCTGACGGATAAACGCACCGCCGATTCGAGCGCTTCGTCCGTGATTATTACGCGGTGATGCTTTTCGAGCCCCGGACGAACGCCCTTCAATATGTCTACCGTTTCGTAATAAGACGGTTCGGCTACCGTGACCGTCTGGAATCTGCGGCAAAGTGCGGCGTCGCATCCGATGCTTTTTTTGTATTCGGCGTAAGTCGTTGCTCCGATAAGTTTTATATCGGCGCGTCCGAGCGCGGGCTTCAGTATATTCGCGGCGTCGGACGCCCCTTCCGCGGCGCCCGCTCCGACTATCATATGGACCTCGTCGATGAAAAGAATGACGTCTTTGTCGGCGGAAGCCTCGGCTATGACCCCTTTGAGACGTTCTTCGAATTCGCCTCTGTATTTCGAGCCGGACAGCATCATCGGCAAATCGATCGCAACGATCGTTTTGCCGCAAAGCTGATCGGGCGCTCTGCCGTCGGAGATCATCTGAGCGATACCTTCGACTATCGCCGTCTTTCCGACTCCGGCTTCGCCTATAAGGCAGGGATTGTTTTTCGTTTTTCTGCACAGAATACGCAATATCCTTTCCGTTTCCGCGCTTCTGCCCGTCACGGGGTCGAGTCTGCCTTCTGCGGCGAGAGCGCAAAGGTCGGTGCCGTACTGCTTAAGATACGCGTTTTCGCGCTTTTTCCTTTTGTCCTTTACGGCGCCTCTGACGCTCAGTACGGACATTACGTCCGTGTATATTTCCGAAAGCTTTACGCCGAGAGAAACGAGAATACGCGACGCGGCGCATTCGGTTTCGGAAACAAGAGCGAGAAGCAAATGTTCGGTCCCGGTGAAAATACTGCCGCAGAGCTGAGCTTCTTCTCCGGCTTTTTCGATTATACGCTTCAGCTGAGGCGTCGTTCCTTCGGCCGCGGCGATAACGCGTCCGGTTTCCGGCGCGCCGCCGCAGATCAGCTTCAGCACCCGCTCCTCGCTTATGCCGCGCGCCGAAAGAAGCTTCGAGGCGATACATTCTCCGACCCTGAAAAAGCCGAGCAGAACGTGCTCGGATCCCGTAAGAGTCCTCCCGAGTGACGCCGCGTATAAGTCGGCTTGAGATAAAGCCTCTTCGGCATAAGTCGTGAATTTGATCATAGACATACTCCGTTTTTTACTATAATGGACGGTTTACGCTTTCAGCATTCGCAGTTTTTACAGAAAACGCGGTAATCGTTCGCTATCGCGTTCCACGTACGCACGTCAACGAGTCCGGTCTCTTCAAGACCGTGTATGCGCTGTACCGCTTTTACGGCGCGCGCGTCTCTGTCGGTATATAATCCCGATACCGTGATGACGACCTTGAACGAATATTCGCCGTTAAGGCATCTGAGCAGTATCTGAATAACGCTTACGATATCGCTTTTTTCGCCTACCCTTACCACGTAGCCGGAGGAGGGAAAGATATACAGTGGTTCCGGCTCGCAGCACGAAGCCGATATTTCTGAATACGCTTTACAGATTGCGTCCCACGTTATCTTGTCTACGATCCCGGTAACGGGCAGCCCCGCTTTTTTCTGAAAAGCCGAGACGGCGTCTCTCGTCATCGCGCCGTAAATCCCGTCCGGAACTACTTTCGGTATTTCCGGATCGTACAGAGATATGAAGTACAGATATTTCTGAAGCTCGCGTACCGACGAGCTCTGATCGGTAAAGTCGTTCAATTCGTCTCTCCGTTTCCGATGGCGCCGCTGTACTGCCCGTCGGAGTACAGTCTGCCGTCCGTTATCAATACGTATTCGTCGGTTATCGCTTTCCACGTTACCGGTCCGACTATACCGGTCACGGATATTCCGAATATGCGCTGAAATTCCGAAACGGCTTCTTCGGTCTTTGCCGAGAAATACCCCGTTACGTCGACTGCCGGTATCGAATCGTATACCGAAGCTATGACGTTCAGATGCTCCTGAAGTACCGTTACGTCTTCGCCCGACGATCCGGCGGCGAGAAGCTGACCGGGAAAACCCGTTTGCGCCGAAACGTAAACTCCGTCTACGCTCTGTATTATACCGACGTATGCGTCGTATATGGCGTAACCGGTCTCCTTGTCGAGTATGCCCGTCGCTTCGAGACCGAATACGCGCTGAAAAGCGGCTACGGCTTCTTCGGTTTCCTTACCGTAATAACCGCTCACCTCGATCTGCGGCACCTCGAGATAATACAGACTTATAACGGAAAGATAAAACTGCATCACGTTTATGAGTATACCGCTTTCGCCGGGATTTAAAGATGTCGGAAGCTGAAGCTCCACGTCTTCAAGCGCGAGTCCTTCGCTCAATACCTCGTTCAGCCGCTTCACGCCTATATAAACGTACTGTATCTTATACCACGTTCCGTTGTCGACCATTCCGGTCACGGGCAGACCGAATATCCGCTGGAATTCCTTTACCGCGTCCTCCGTTTCCTGCGTGAAAACGGGATTTACGGAAGCTATTTTCGGAATGGCGGGATAATTCACGCTTATCCTGTTCAGACGGAGCTCGAGAAATCTCACGTCGTCGTCGAGAACGCCCACGCGGAGCGGGCGTAACGGCACGGACGGGCGAAGATCGCCCACGTCGACGTTTTCGACTATCTCGATATCGTCGCCGTAATAAAACTGCAGTATCCTGTAAGCCGAGTATCCGATGTTCGCAAGATCGACGCTGCCCCACTGCGACAAGCCGTCGCAGGTCGACGTCGTGCCGTTGCAGTAAGCGGTGAAGAGAGGCTCGACCGCGCCGACTCTCGATACGTATGAATTGAATATCTCGTCGACTATAACGCTTATCGTATCGTAATAGTCGTGACCGCGTACGTAAGACTGATCCTCCGCCGTGTTGTTTGTAATATCGAAATCGTAACCGCGGGCTCTGTAATATTCGGTATATACGCGGTTCATCGCAAACGATATTATCGCGTAGATATTCGCTACGAGCGCCTGCCGCGGCCACGTCGGATATATCTCGCACGAAGCGCAGTTTTTAACGTATTCGGGGAAATTTACGCTCAGGTTTTCAGCCGAAGCGTCGGAAGACGCTCCGAGATGCACAGTTATCTTTTCCGGTATCACCGGCGTGCCGTTTGCCATGATTATTCTCCTTTCACAGATCTCCGCCTCCGTTTTCGTAAGGCGGGTTTCTCGGTACGAATTCATCAGAGCCGATATCGCTCGTAGCGGTATAAGGTATCATATTTATCGGCTGAGTAGTGGTGATGCCGGAAAAAATGCGGATGTTCAGGCTTACTCTCGGGTAATAGCCGTCCTTATTTACCGTGACGGAATAAAGACTGAACGGCAAACCGTCCGGCGACGGTGAAAGAGAATAAGATACGTCCGAGGTGTCGAGAGATACGTCCGGTATCTGACCGCTCCGGTCGGTTTTGAATCTGAAAAGAACGGTGCTTTCCGTTTCCGTTTCGCGCGCTATCGTTACGTCGGCGCCCTGCATCGGGTAAGAGCCCGTGCCGGTCGTGACGTTTACTTTAAGGCGGCCGGTTGAATCTGTCAAATCGTTTCTCCTTTCGTTTTCTTCTACATAATATGCCGGAAAATTCCGATGTTGCGTTCATTTGAAAAAAATGGTCGGTATCAAACGGCGAACAGTACGAACAATAATCGGAAAGGAGGATGTTTATGAAAAGAAGAACAAAGATCGTTTCCGCTTTTCTCATACTGCTTTCGCTTTACGTGAACGTACGGGCGGAGGCGTGCGGATATTATATAATGAGAAAAAAAGATCACGAAAGACCGGTAACAGACGCGTGCTTTTCGTTTATGAAGGATCATAACGCTTTTTATATAGGCAAAGACGATAAAGTGATATATCTGACCTTCGACGCCGGATACGAAAACGGAAATATCGAGAGGATCGCCGATACGCTGAAAAAGCATAACGCCAAAGCCGCGTTTTTCGTTCTCGACAACATCGTGAGGCGAAATACTGATCTGATCGTAAGACTGTCCGAAGACGGGCATCTTATCTGCAATCACACGTCAAGACATAAGGATTGCACGAAGCTTTCGAAGGAAGAATTCGAAAAAGAGATAAATTCGCTTGAAAGCGCGTATAAAGAGCTTACGGGCAAAACTCTCGAAAAGTATTTCAGACCGCCCGAGGGACGGTTCGACGAAAAAACTCTTTCGTACGCCGATGAGCTTGGATATAAGACAGTATTCTGGAGTTTCGCCTACGCCGATTGGGACAACAACAAACAGCCGGATCGCGGTTATGCGAAAAAACTGATACTCGACAACACTCATAACGGCGAGGTGATATTATTGCACCCCACGTCGAAAACGAACGCCGATATTCTTGACGAATTGCTGAACGAATGGGAGAGGGCGGGCTACAGATTCGGCTCGCTTGAGGAACTCGGTTGAAAACGGTCGCTCTCATTCTTTCTTTCGCGCTTGCGCTTGCTTCGACTCCTTGCGGCGCCGTTAAAAAACGCGTGGCGTTGACGTTTGACGACGGACCGCATATCAAATTCACGAAGCAGATACTGGATGTTCTCGATAAGTACGGAGTAAAGGCGACTTTCTTCGTGATAGGCGAAAACGCGGAAAGATATCCCGAACTTGTAAAATCGGAATATGAAGCCGGACACGAGATCGGCAATCACACTTATTCGCACAGGCGTCTCGGTTCCGTGGACCGCGCCATTATGCTCGACGAAATAAAAAAGACCGACGATATCATATACGGTATCACCGGTAAATATCCGATCCTGTTCCGTCCGCCCGAGGGCAGAACGAGCAGCGAACTTGAAGCGGACGTATTCGCAAAAAGCAAAAAGACGGTGCTGTGGACGATAGATACGCGCGACTGGGCTCATAATCCGCTTGCCGATATAGTCAGAACGGTCAAAACGAACGTTAAAAACGGTTCTATAATACTGTTTCACGATTATATCACTCCGTATTCGGAAACGCCCGACGCGCTCGAAAAGCTGATACCGTATCTGACTGAAAACGGTTACGAATTCGTCACCGTTTCGGAGCTTTTGACGAATAATTGAATTATTGCCGACAACCGCCTTTGCTTTCTCAATTTTCATCGGATAAAAGCACGGCGCCGGGGAAATCATAGTATCGGACGCGAACGGCGCGTCCTGCGAATATGATAACCCGATAAAGACAACAATAATATAAGTACGGCAAGGAAAACGGTGAAATGAAAAAAATCGGAAAAATAAAAGCGGCGGCGGTATTTTCGGTACTGTGCGTATTGCTTTGCGGTATAGGCGCTCTCGACAAATCGGTGCCGAACGACATTTCCGCTTTTTCATACTCGGACATATCCGTCCCGTCATACGTGAAGATCGACGCGGAGCAAACGGATAACGGAGAAGAAAAAACGGTAAACGTGCTCGGAGTGCCGTTCAAGCGCGTGAAGGTAAATATCTATAAGAACGTAAGGCTGATACCGGGCGGCGAGGCGTTCGGAGTTAAACTTCATACGCGCGGAGTAATGGTAGTAGGCACCGGCAGCTGCGGCAAAGCGGGAAAAGAACGCGAGCCTGCGAAGGAAGCGGGTATCGGCGTAAACGATATGATACTGAGCGTCGACGGCAAAGAAGTGAATTCGTCGGTAGATCTTACGAAAATGATCGCCGCAAGCGGCGGTCGTGAAATGCGCATGATATGCGAACGGAGCGGCAAAAAGTACGAAACGGTGCTTAAAGCCGAAGAAGACGACAACGGCATATATAAAGCAGGGCTTTGGGTACGCGACACGGTCGCCGGTATCGGTACGGTAACGTTTACCGAGACCGAAGGCGGCTTTATGGGCGGACTCGGTCACGGTATATGCGAAAACGAAACGGGAGAGCTTCTTCCGTTTTTCAAAGGAGAGCTTTATCCGGCGCATATAACCGGAGTTAAGACCGGCAAACCGGGAGATCCGGGCGAGCTTCGCGGATATTTCGGCAAAGAAGCCGAAGGCAAAGTCCTGTCGAATACCGAAGCGGGCGTGTTCGGCATATTAGACAGAACCGAACCGAAAGAACCGGTCGGAATAGCTCTTAAAGACGACGTCAAAGAAGGACCGGCGAGTATATACTGCACCGTCAACGGAGAGGGCGTAAAGGAATATAAGGCTGAAATATCGAGAATAATCTCGTACGAATCGGAAACGAAAAACTTTATCATCCGAATAACCGATCCGCGGCTTTTAGCCGAGACGGGCGGCATAGTGCAGGGAATGAGCGGCAGTCCGGTAATGCAGAACGGCAAACTGATAGGAGCGGTAACTCACGTACTGATAAACGACCCCTGCAAAGGCTACGGTATTTTCATAGAAAATATGCTCGATCAGGCTGAAAAAAGCAGATAAAAAGACAAGCCGAGAAAAAAATCGGCTTGTTTTTTATTTTTTTTCGAAAACCCCTTGACAAATATCGATAAACGATATATAATATCGTCAAACGATATTGATACACGATAATGTTAAACGATATTAGGAGGATGAAATGCCGAGAGAAACGCTGCAAAGCCTGACCGAACCAATGTATTACGTAATGCTCGCGCTCGTAAAACCGATGTGCGGTATAGAAATAATGGAAAAGGTCGGGGAACTGTCCGGTCAGAGGGTCGTTATCGGCCCCGGTACGCTTTACACGATGCTTGCAAAGTTTGAAGAAAACGGACTCATAACGCCCGCGGATACGACGCAGAGCGCCGCGCCGTGGGCAAAACGCAAAAACTACATTATAACGCATAAAGGTAAAGAATTTCTGACGCGCGAATACGAAAGACTGAAAAGACAGATATCGGACGGTGAAAAAATAATGGAGGGATTGAAATGAAAAACGAAAACGTTATTAAAAAATTCATATCGTACGAGCTTACCGATCTGAAAGCGCTTGAAGAGAATTTCACCGAAATGGCGGCTGAAGGCTGGTACATTAGATCTATAAGAAGCGGTATTTTCGAATACGAGAAAAAGGAGCCGGCGAAACTCCGTTACTGTGTGGAGATCGTTCCGACGGCAGACCGGAATACGAACCGTATAAATCAGAAAACGGCTGAATACATAGAATTATGCAGACAGTCCGGCTGGGAATTCGTTTGTAACTCCGCGGAAGTTTACGTATTTGCATCACCCGACGAAAGCATACCCGTTATCACGACCGACGGCGACGAAAAACTGAAGCTTATCAAAAAGTCGGTAAGAATCCGCAACGCGCTTTTGTGGTTGATAGCGGTACTTAACGGTTTAAGCGTTTCTACTCACTTTTTAAATTATGAAAACGAAAGACTGATGCCTTTCTGGATATTCGCGGCGGTGTTCTGGGTCAGCTACGCAGTTATTCTAATAATAAGAAGCATATCTTTTCACAGATGGTATAAAAACGCCGTCGGCAATATCGATTCCGGCAATCAGATAGAGTATAACGGCAAAGAAGTGCTTAAAAAACGTAAAAAATTTTTTTACGGCTATTTAGCGTTCATCTGCGTGCTGCTTATCGTAATGGCGGTGTGGTGTATGATGAACGGACAGACGGCGTTCGCGATCACGCTTCTTGTTGAAATAGCCGTCGTCACCGCGGTAATCGTTCCGCTTGTAATAATACTCAATAAAAGCGATCTCTCCGTTGCGGCAATGGTGATCATAACGCTTACAGTCGTTATGCTTTTGATAACTGTAATGGTTTTCCCGATACTGCTTTTAGGAATTTAAGTATGATATAACAAAAAGAGGCTGTCGCGTTCGGCGCAGCCTCTTTTCAGTTAACCAAAAAGGATAACAGGAGAAATTCAATTTTCAGGCATTCAGTATCTCGTAGTAGTAGATCGGCAGGGCGCTCCAGCCGTGACAGAGACTGCCGGCGTATCCGAAATCAAAGTCGCCGACGATCGTCTCCCAGAACGAGGTGGCGCCGTTACGGAGCATATACAGATAATCGCGGTCTATCTCGTCAAGGATCACCTTCGAATATTTTTCGCGGTCGCATTTAAGGAGCGCGTCGAAGCGGAACGAGTTCATCGAAAGCGTGTTCGGTATCACCTTTATGCCGGGTATATCACCGCCGTTTTTGCGGAGAATATCGAGTATAACCGATATATCGAGACCGTCCGCGGCGCCGCAGAGCAGGCAGAGAGAGTTTGTAAGCACGCTGTATTTATCTTTATCTCTGTTGTCAAATGAATTGAACAGCTTCGTTTTTTCGTTATAAAACTTTTTTGCTGTCGCTTTGTTTATCTTTTCAGCCGTCTTTTCGTATTTTTCCGCGTCTTCCGTTTTGTTCAGATACGCGCATATCGAAGAAAAGCTTTGCAGCGCAAGAGACAGATCGGCGTTCAGCGGCGCTTCAACGGACGCCTCCTTTGCGCCGAAAGCGCCGGACATCGTGTCGGACCATTCATAGAAATTCCAGTACGGATATCTGCCGTTTTTGTCTTCACCGTAAAAGCTCACACAGAGATCTTCGCCGTTGATCCTTGAAAGAAACGTATCCATGATCTTTTCAAGGACCGGGAAGCATTCTTCGGCAAGCGTCTTATCGCCGGAATGATCGATATATTCTTTCATCTGAATGAAGTACATAAGCGAAAACGAGGGTATCGGATAATCGAGCCCGGCGGGGTAGCAGAGAGACAGTATCCCGTCCTGCCGCAGCCCTTTCGAAATAAGCTTAAGCGAAGCGCGCGGAAAACGGTATTCGCCGAAGCAGTAATAACCGCAGAGCATCTGATTGCGCGAATCCATCGTATAAAGCGCCTGCTCGCGCCACGGGCAGTCCTCGTAATGCTCGTGCATGCACTGTACGAGCGTGTTTTCACAAACCTCGTATACAGTGTTCCGCAGCAGATTCGAGAGCTCCGGCTTTTTCGGGCTCACCGGATAGACGGTCGGCCGGAGTCCCGCGTAAACCACGGTCGCTTCGTTTGTATGGATGAAGAACTGTATATATCTGCATCCGAACCGCCTGAACGTATTAAGAAATACGTTTTTGCCGGCTCTGAGCTTGAAATCGGCGGTAAAGTCGCGTATGGAAGTTCTGCATCTTCCGTCGATCAGATGCTCGCCGTAACCTATCTCCATATCGCATTCTTCCGGTACCGTTATATCGAAATCGAGAAAACCGGACGTCTCCGAACCGAGATCGACGATAAAGAATAAATTTTCACCGTCGTTCGCTTTGAATGAAAACGGCGCCGAAAAATCGAGCGGACCGCCTCCGATCTCGTGCGGAAAACGGAAAGAGAGAGCCGCGTGCTGCATATCGGTCTGCGTATTGACGCGATCCGCCGGATAATCGAAAACGCCCTGCATGACGATCTTCGATCCCGATCTGTTTTTCAATACGAGCTTCTCGATCGGGCGTTTATTCAGATCTTTCGATACGGTTTTGACGGTTTTCGATCTTTTGAAACCGTCGCGCTCGCCCTTAGGCAGAAACCAGTCTGACTGACCCTTCATATCGTAATGATACGAAAAACCGAGCTGACCGCTTATCAGATGCCTCATACCGCATATATAGTCTTTCGATCTGCGCGAAAGGACCGCCTCACGGCTGTACGATACGGTATCGCCGCCCGATACTATTTCGTAAATCAGACCGGCGTCGCCCTTTACGTAGGTCTGCGTATCCTGCCCGTAATACCAGACGCGAACGGCTAACAGGTTTTCACCTTCCGTCACATACTCCGATATGTCGATCTCGTCGTATACCTTGTAATCGGGGTAATCCGCGTACTGACCGAAAGCGGCGAGCCTGCCGTTGACGTACGCCGTATAGTTCGAATCGCAGGCGATGCGGAGCAGAGTATCGCCGTTATAATCAAACGTATCGACGAAATCGGCGTATTCATCCGCTTCGGCGTTCTTATCGAGCCATATCCATTCGCTTTTTTCAAACATTTTTCGCTCTCCTTTGATATTTTAATTGAAAATTTTCTGATTTTCTATTTACAAATCTGATTTTATGGATTATAATCATATCAGTTTTACTGATATGGAGACATTTATGAAGATCGGATTTGATAACGAGAAATACGTTGAACTGCAATCGCAGAAGATCCTCGAAAGGATCAACAGATTTGACAACAAGCTTTATCTCGAATTCGGAGGCAAGCTTTTTGACGATTACCACGCGTCGAGAGTCATGCCCGGTTTTGCGCCGGATTCGAAGATCAGACTCCTGAAAAAACTGCGCGACAAGCTGGAAATAATAGTGATAATTAACGCCGCGGATATTGAAAGAAAGAAGATCCGCGCCGATTACGGCATTACCTACGATACGGACGTAATGAGACTGATCGACGCTCTGCGTTCGCTCGATATTTACGTTTCGGCGGTAGTCATCACGCAGTATCTCGAACAGCCGTCCGCCGAAATATTCAAAAAGAAACTTGAAATGCGCGGCGAACGCGTCTTCATACACCGCGTTATAAAAGGCTATCCGAACGACGTGGATACCATCACGAGCGATAAAGGATACGGCGCGAACGACTTTGTGCCGACTACGAGACCTCTCGTCATGGTCACCGCTCCCGGCCCCGGTTCGGGCAAGCTCGCCACGTGTCTTTCACAGATATATCACGAGCGTAAAAACGGCGTGAACGCCGGTTACGCGAAATTCGAAACGTTCCCGATCTGGAACCTGCCTCTCAAACATCCGATCAACATAGCGTACGAGGCGGCGACTGCCGATCTTTCCGACGTGAATATGATCGACCCGTATCATCTCGAAGCGTACGGGCAGACGACCGTCAACTATAACCGCGATATCGAGGCTT
>CACYEW010000062.1 GCA_902773455.1 uncultured Ruminococcus sp. | reverse complement strand
TTCACTTTTACCTCTTACTTCGCGTCAGCCCGCCGCGCCCCAAAGAAAGTGAAACGACTTTGGGAGGGGTTAAGAGGGGTTACCGGGGTTCCCCGGCACGAACGAAGTGAGTGTCGGGGGTTCCCGTATGCGACTCCTTATCTCGGCTCGCCTGCGAGCCGAACTTCACTTGACGCAAAGCGTCATACTTCACTTTGCTTCACTTGCGCCTTCTGCGCATACTTCACTTATATGCTCTCTCCTATATCGTACAGCAATCTCGATAATATGTACTTATCCCTTATATCTCCCGTATGGCAAAATGCCGTTTCGGCGTCTTCGCCGATCTCTTCCGCGCTCGTCGGGTGACCGATCTTTATGAACAGATCGCAAAGCTCCCTCGCAGGGATGAGTTCTTCTTCGACGATCTGCAGTATCTTATCCCAATTATCGAATATTATCTTTTGACGTGCAAGCACTTTTTCCGGCGAATATTTGCCCTCTCTTTGCTCGATTTTGATTATCGAGTCGGCTGATGAGCCGAAATACTCTCTTACACCGCGCTCCCATTCTGCGCGGTCAAACGACAGAGCCGCTTTTTCGGCTTTCTTTTTATCCGGCTTTATATACTTTAATTTTTCATATTTTTCAAGCGCGAGAAGCGTGCCTATACCGACCTGTATGCCGTGAAGCTCGCACTGACGTTTTTCGCAAAGGCATCTCATATCCCACAGATGAGAGTAATAATGTTCGACGCCCGACGCCGGTCTCGACACGCCGGCGAACGTCATAGCCGTACCGGCGAGCGTCAGTCCCTCTGCTATGCTTTTTATCGCCTCTTTATCTCCGTTTACCGCCGCCCCGGCGTTATCTAATACGAGACGGCGGTATTTTCTCATTATTTCCGCGACCTCTTCGCAGTAATACTCGCCCGTTACGAGCGCGCCGATGCGCCACTCGCAGATCGAGATCAGTTTCGCCGCCATATCGCCTATACCGGCGAGTATCAGTTTTTTCGGAGCCTTTGCCAGTATATCCGTATCGCATACGAGAGCGTCGGGACACTTCGACGGCACGGAGCTTTTTACGCCGTTATATATGACCGACGACGAATCGGAAACGTAACCGTCCATCGAAGGAGCCGTCGGTACGTAAACGTACGGTATGTGACCGAGCTTGGACAAAAGCTTGCCCATATCGTTGACGACGCCTCCGCCGACGCCGACTATTATATCGCACTTTTTATCGTACCCCATAACGAGATTGCCGAGCGTCTGTTCCGTCGGTTCGGGGCGCTCGAACCCTTCTTCGACGCCGAGCAGATGTACGACCGAACGGATACCGCCCCCGTCAAGAAGCGATACCGCGTATTCTCCGGCGGCTTTGAGCGTGTTTTCGTCGGCGATGACGTACGCGTTACGTCCTCCGAGCGTTTTTATTACGTCCGGCAGTTTTTTGATCGCGCCCGACGAAATATCGACGTATGAAAGCGGCGTTTTGTGTATCTTGCCGCAGGCGCATCCGAATTCTTTGCCGATCAGATCGGCGGGACTTTTATCGCATAATCTCATTCTTCGTAAACTCCTATGAGCGTATACTGAATATCCGTGCAGTACATATAAAAAAGCATATCGCACACGTTTTCGCCTTTGCCTTTGAACATCAGCACGTCGGCGTTTTTGCTCTCAGAGGGCAGACTGTCCGACATAACGTTTTGCAATCCGTAATATTCCGCGGAAAACAACAGCGTCTGAAGCGTTTCCCCGTCGTGAGGTATTCTGAATTCGAAAAACAGTTCTTTTCCCGTAACCGGAGTTTCGCCCCGCGGATGCTTCGATAAAAGCGCGAATCTCGTTACCGTCTCGTTATCCGTCGAATAAACGGAGCACTCGCTCGTTACGTACAGCTCGTATTTGTCGACGAGTCCGTAAAAGCCTGATAATCTGCCTTCGCGCGAATTATATAGAGGCAGTATGCCGTAATGCGATTTTTCGTCGTACACCGCCTCGCATACCGAATGCAGATCGGAAGCGTACGAAAGCAGCGGAGACGTCATTTTCTTAGAAAACTTCGAAAACGCCTCGTCCGTAAGCGGATTTCTGAAATACGATACCCTCTCGCCGCTCACCTCTTCGGCTTCGATATTGAAATATGAAAACGGCGTGTCGGGATATCCCGCAGCCTTTCTTAAAAACGCCGCGGCGGTCACCCCGTCGAAGCGGTTCGAAGCGGATCGGAAGCAAGAAAGCTCCCTGTCAAAAGGCGAGCCGCTTCCGGCGTCGCATGAAAAAGACGCGATCATCCCGGGAAAAGTTTCCGGCAGCCGTTCAAAAAGCCGCGCTTTATCGGTATTGTAAAGCAGATCGCGTATTTTTTCGAATATATGCGCGCAGCGTATTTCGATACAGCGGTTCAGCGCGGCGCCGCTTCTTCTGATGTTCTCGGCGCACGGATCTCTTTCCGCGCTTTTCTGCGTTCTTTCTTTTTTCATAATGCTTTGATGATCGTTAAAAGCTCTGAAGGCGAATCGGCAAAAACGGTCGCTCCGCGTTCCGTCATCAATTCTCTCGTTCTGTATCCCCACGTCACGATTATATGCTTTGCGCCGGCATTTTCGGAAACGAGCAGATCCGCGGGCGAATCGCCGATCATAACCGCCTCTTCGCTTTCGATACCGAGGTCGGAGCACATTCTGAGAAAGCACTCCGGATCGGGTTTTCTTTTGCAAAACTCCCCTTCGCCGTAAACGAAATCAAACGTGTCGGGGAAAAACACGTCGATTATATATTTAGTCGCCGAGTCGTATTTATTTGACAGCACGGCGCATTTTATACCGGCGTTTTTGATCTCGCGCACGGCTTCGCGTATGCCTTCGTAAGGCACGGCCCCGTCCGTAAGATGTTCTGCGTAATATTCCTTGAAATAAGCCACGGCACGGTCGATCTCTTCCTCCGCGGCCGCGCCGCCGAGCGCTCTCTCTGCGAATTTTCTTATACCGTTGCCGATATACTCCTTAGTCTGATCCTCCGTTATCAGCGGTCTGCCCATACGTACCATCGCGCTGCTCATAGCCGAAGTCAGATCCGGTATCGTATATAAAAGCGTTCCGTCAAGATCGAATACAGCAAGTTTTATCATTTTATCCTCTTTTTCGAGCGGATCCGGCGTAAAAACGCCGGATCCGCTGTGATTCATATATGTAATCTCGTGATTATTCTGACCACCGCGGTGATTATCAGCTGATACGCCGCCGCGTAAAGGACGTTTATAACGTTCAGCGATCCTGTAATTATCAGGAAAACGGTTATCAGAAGCCCGATTATCATCGACAAAAAGCATATCAGAATGTTTATTTTCGACGTATACACGGTCTTATCGCAGAGCAGAAGCGTTCTCATAAGCGATTTTACCGAGCTCTTCGAGACTATGGATCCGCACGATTCTTCTCTTACCTCGTTATTTTTCGCCTTGCCTGCAACTACGCGGCAGTTGTATATTTCGGGATCTATGAAAGCCGCGAGCAGATCGTTGTCTATATTCGGGTCAAGCGTCCGTACAGCCACCGTGCGCGTTGCGCCGGAAAGCTGCTTGATTATCTTTCTGAATTCGGGGTCCATACCGTATTCGATATAGAATTTCGCCGATACCGTGCCGTTTACGGTCATATACATTATGCGTTCCGCGCCGTTCGTTTCATACATTCCGTCGTCTTCTCTGTACGAACGGTCGAGAGCCGCTCCCAGATAATCCGCGGATCCGATACGGACCGCCAGCGAATCGACTCTCGCCTCGACGCCGTTTTCAGCCGTATTGACTATCTCGACGTCGGGACTGGAGCCGTATTCCTTCGCGGCGTTTTCGCAGATCGTGTACAGAGGTCCGCCGAGCTTGCCGAACACGCTCATCATTATATACATGATGTGATCCATACGGCTGTCGTTGTAAAGCCGCACGGACGTTATCTTGTCGTGAGACGGGGGGAACACGTCGCTGTCTTCAAAGAGCACCGCCGACGCCGAGGCGTATTTTTCCGCTTCCGCGTCGCTTATGACGCAGCTGCCGTCGCCGTAGGCTTTCTTCGAGCAGATATAAGACGGGAACGAAAGCGCCGTGAATATAGCGGCGGGCATACAGAATATGCCGGCGGCAAATCCGTACGAAGCCGCGTAAGAAACGTCTTTCTTTATAAGCAGACCGCCCGCGAAGAACAGTATGAAGATCAAAGCCGTCGCAGGGAAAAGCAGATTGAGATAACCGTCGGCGTTCGACTTTTTCATGCCGGACGAATTGAATCTGCTTATGAACGCCGCCTTCGAAACGCCGATCGCGCTTCCCTGCGATCTGTCTTCGCCGAGCTGATATCTTTCGAGAACGTATTTGTTCTTGACCGGAGATCCGGAAATTATGCGGAAAGCGAGCGTACGCCTTTTTATTATGTGCATTTCAGCCGCAAGCATCGATATTACCGAGAGAGCCGATACGCTCATCATCGGGTAAAGTATAACGTCGCCCTTTACGGCGATGATCACACCGTATATATACGTGAACAGAACGACGAGGAACACCATCGAAGACAGGGTCGTGTTTCCTTTGAACACTGATCTGAACCCTTCGAAAGTGTATTTAGCCGAGAACGCCGCGCAAAGCGAGAACAGCACGAGCCCGACAAGCGTGAACACCGCGGGATTTTCCGTTCTGTTGAACGCATAAGGCAGTTCTTTGACAAACAGCGGCAAAAGCTCGTATATGAAGAGCAAAAGAGCGAAAAACGATGAGAAAATGAGAGATTTCTTATAAGAAGCGTATTTCTTTTTGAAATCCTCAAGGAATATCTTTCTCTGATCGTACGAGGTGAATTCGTCCGTGTAAGCGGTCTGCTCTTCTTCGCCGTCGTCCGACGTTCTGCCGCCGACGGGCGTTTCCGTCATCGTCGTGAATATTTCGTCGTTTTCCTCGGTATAGATCTTTCTGCTCTTTTTCTTCTGCTTCGGCTTTTCCGCAAAGGCGTCCATTATGGCTTCGTCCGCCGTGGAATAACCGTCTTCGTCGTCCTTATCCGAGAATATTGCGTCAAATCTTTCGATATCCGAAATGAGATCCTCGTCTATCGTATCCGCCGCTTCTTTTTCTCCCGGTTTGACGATTTTTTTCGTTTCGTCGCCGTCCTGCAGATCAAGGCGTTTCGTCTCGTCCGCTTCTTCCTTCGGGCAGATCGCTATCGTCTTATCAGCGTCTTCTTCGGACGGGCAGATCGCTATTGTCTTATCAGCTTCTTCCGGCGGGCAGATAGCTATCGTTTTTTCGTCGTCGGCGTTTTCTTTCGCTTTTCCGAAAACGTCCGATACGAAAGGCTCGGCGTCGGCTTCATAAGTTTTAACGTCTTCATCCGCTTCTTCTGGCTCGTCTTCGACTTCGTCTGTTTTTGCAATCACGGCGTCGTCTTCAGGCTCTTCTTCGGGTCCGTCCGTTGATCCTTCCGGAATAACGGCCGACTCTTCCGTTTTTTCCGGTTCTTCTTCGGGCTGTTGTAAGACGGGGGGCGCGTTTTCCTC
>CACYEW010000061.1 GCA_902773455.1 uncultured Ruminococcus sp. | reverse complement strand
GCGGCTTCCGTTCCCTCGCGCGCCGAAAACGGGAAAATATGGGCGTGGATGAGATTTGCAAAGCGCAGAAATTCTTTCGTTTTATTGAAATCTTCTTCGGTCTCGCCGGGAAAGCCGACGATGATATCCGCCGAAAAGCGCACGCCGGGTATGTATTTACGGCACGCTTCGACGTTTTTATAAAGCGTTTCGGCGTTATATCTGCGCCTCATCGCCGCCAGAACGGCGGAGCTGCCGCTCTGTACCGAAAGATGTATATGCGGCATGAATTTTCCGACTTTTGAAAGAGCCGCCGACGCATCGGGCTTAAGCCACGCCGGATCGACCGAGCCGAGGCGCAGTCTGCCGGGAGTTTTCATATCGTTTGTTTTAAGTAAAAGCGATAAAAGACCGGTTCCCGTATCTCTGCCGTAAGCGGACGTCTCGATGCCCGTGAGCACCGCTTCGGGATAACCGGCGTCGTAAAGCTTCGCAAGCTCCGACAGAATGTCTTCTTCGCGCCGTGAAACGACGTTCCCGCGCGCGACTCTTATCAGGCAGTAGGCGCATTTGCCGTCGCAGCCGTCCTCTATCTTGACGAACACCCGCGTCCTGTCGGTATGCGGAGCGTAAAGCGGCTCGTACGGCGATATTGAAGGATCGGAAACGGCGATCTTTTCAACGCGTCTGCCGGCGGCGAAATCTTCGGCGGCGGTTATCACCGCGGCTTTGTTTCTCGTGCCGCAGACGAAATCGGCGTATTCTCCGACCTCTTCCGGTCTGACCTGACTGTAACAGCCGCAGACGGCGACGAAAGCTTCGGGATTCTGATTTTTCAGCCTGCGTATGATCTGACGCGATTTTCTGTCGCTTTCGGCGGTCACGGTACAGGTGTTGATTATATAGACGGAGCAGATCTCCGACGGCTTTCTTATATCCCAGCCGCGGAGCGTCAGCTCGTTTGCGATCGCGTCGCTTTCGTACTGATTGACGCGGCAGCCGAGCGTGTATATCGCGGCGGTCTTTATGAAGTTTTTCATTGTTTTACTCTCATTTTCTCGATCTTATCCTGATCGGGCGTAACGACCGCCGAATAGTTTTTCGAGTATATCACGAATCCCGGAGCGGAGCCGGCGGGTTTTTTGACGTATCTTACCTGAGTGTAATCCACCTCGATATTCTCGCCTCCGCGCTTCGACGAATAGTACGCGGCTATCTCCGCCGCCGCCGTGAAGTCCTCGGCGGGCGGCTCTTCGTCCTTCTGCACGAGGATCACGTGACTGCCGGGAGCGGCTTTTACGTGGAAGAACCAGTCGTATCTGCCGGCGGTCTTCAACGTCAGATATTCGTTCTGCACGTTGTTTTTGCCGGCGTAAACGTCGTAACCGTTTGCGGTCACGAAATGCGCGGGCTTCGGCTTCTCGGGCTTTTTCTTCTGATCCGCCTTCATCCTCGACGCGTACCCCGTTTCGTAAAGCTCCGCTCTTATCTGCGCCATATCGTCTTCCGTTTCGGAGCGCATAAGCGCGTCGGAGACGGTCATTATATATTCGAGCTCCTTTTCCGATTCGGCGATGCGCTTCGTCATCTCTTCTTTCGCGGTCTTTAATTTCGAGTATTTTTTATAGTATTTCTGAGCGTTCTGCGACGGGGTAAGGCGTACGTCGAGAGGTATTTCGATCTTCTCGCCGTCTTCAGAATAATAATTGTCGAGCAGAGCGGAAGACGCGCTCTTCGGTATCCTGCCGATATACGCGGTGATCAGATCGCCGTAAAGGCGGAATTTTTCCGCTTCTTCGGATAAAAGCAGATCCGATCTTTGATTTGCGATCTTCTTTTTGATCCTCGCCTCGGCGTTCGATACGATACGCATTATGTCGCTGCCGCGCTGTCTTATGCGCTCGTTTTCTTCGCGCTGACGGTAAAAAGCGTCTATGCACGCCGAAATATCGTCAAACGAAACGACGTCGTAACCCTGCCCGTACTGCTTTACGCCGAACACGGAAAATTCGACCGGCTTTTTGCCTTCATAAATTATACACGGGCAAAAATTCCCGGTTTTCGCGTCTTCGATGATCTTTGAAAACACCGCGTAAAGCGCCGATACGTGACCTTCCACGGGTTTTCCCTGACAGCGGGCCGTATACGCCGCCTCGCGCGAGAGCAGAGGAGAGAAGCCGCGGAACGCTTTTAAGAAAAACGAATCGCATTCGGTTCCGCCGAACTTTTCCGCCGCGGCATAAAAATCTTCTTTTGAAACTTCCGTCGGTATCAGTTTATCCTGAGGCGGCGGCGCTTCGTATTTCATGCCGGGCAAGACCTGCCGTTTCGACGAAGTCGTCATATCGACGGGCTTTACGGCGTTGATTATCCTGCCCGTATCGTCCGTCAGGATGACGTTGCTGTATTTGCCCATTATCTCGGCGTACAGATATTCTTTTTTGACGTAACCGAGCTCGTCGGTCGTATCGAATCCGATCTTTATCACGCGCTCGAAATCGGGCTGAGTCACGTCCGTGACTCTTGCGGACGTCAGATGCTTGCGCAGATGCATACACAGCGCCCCGGGATCGGCGGGATTGTCTTTTACCGTGGAGGTAAGATGTACTTTGGGTATGTTCGAAGAAGCGGAGAGGCACAGCCTTACGTTGTCCCTGTCCGCCGTTCTTATAAGCAGTACGAGCTCGTCCTGCGACGGCGCGAGCACGCGCTCGACTCTGCCGCCCGAGAGCTTGTTATTGAGCTGATACGCGACCGCCGCGGCGGTAAATCCGTCATATGGCATCTGTCGTCTCCTTATATATCTCTGTTTCGAATAAGCCGATCTTTGATACGACGTCTGCAAGAGCGCTTACAGCCGGGAATTCCGTTTCGTAATGACCGGCGCAGATGACCGAGAGACCGAGTTCTTTGGCGTCGAGCGTTTCGTGGTAGCCGAGCTCACCGCATAAAAGCAGATCCGCGCCCGCGGCGATCGCCGGAGCGGTCATATCCGAGCCTGAACCGGTGCAGACGGCGATCTTTTTTATTCTGTCTTTCGCTTTAGATACCGAAAAATGACCGGCGCCGAGCGTGCTTCTGACTTTTTTCGCAAACGTGTCAAACGCCGTTTCTCTTATCTCTCCGATCCTGCCGACCTCTTCGCCCAAAGGACCGAATCTCACCGCGTCTTTTATACCGAACAGTTCGCAGATAACTGAATTGGTGCCGCCTTCATAGCTGTCGAATCTCGTGT
>CACYEW010000060.1 GCA_902773455.1 uncultured Ruminococcus sp. | reverse complement strand
GCCTGACGGGTCGCCGCGTATTCTTCGGCGATCGGAACGTAATCGGCTATAAGCGGCTCGACACGTTCCGGAAAATCCATATAATCGCTTTCCCGCAAATATCTTTCATAGTCAGTCCTCCGTAGATGCGCCTTGACAAAATCCTTATAATTGAGCGGATACGTTGTCGGAACGTAAAACACATCGCCTTCCGTAACCCTTGAAAACAGCCAGCTGAGACAGGTGCGGACGGTGGGGTCCGCTTCGCCGAAATACAGTACTGCGCAGTACGACGCGGCTTCTGCGCGCGGCTCATCGCCGCCTGTGATAAGGGCTTTTACGATCTTCTCCGCTTTACTTTCGTTGCCTGCCGCGATCTTACACCTGATATACTCTTCGATCAGATCTTCCGTTTTGCTTTCCTGCAGCGATCCGACTACGGTTATCCTCACCGACGCGCTGACGCCGGAACCGTCTGATGCGCTTGCTTTGATATAACATACGCCCGGTTTTACGCCCGTAACGGTACATCCTTCGCCGTCCTGCGCGGTCTGCACGTACTCCGCACCGGATCCGACGCTCCAGTTCACGGTCTTGTCAAGCGCGTTTTCGGGCGACACGGCCGCCGTCAGCTTCATACTCTCGCCGGCTTCGATCAAAAACGACGGAGAATAGATATAGATCGATTCGACGTTGACCTTCGTCGATCCGGAAAGATCGATAAGGATATTTATACCGTCATAAACGTCAGGATCCTGAACGGTCGCTTCGATGCCTGCAAGCTCGAAGAATCTTTTCAGTATACTCTCTTCGATATGCATTTCTTCATGCCTGAAATTGAGCCTGCCGCCGACTATATCATCGAAATGCTCTTCGCCTTTTTCTTCTAACGCGGTGAGCAGATAGTCTGCACCGGTCTCAGCGTCGCCGGCTGCGGGATCGATCACGTTTATATAATATTTTCTGCCTTTGAATTCAAAGGTGTATCTGCCGACGCTCTCTTCACTGACCCCGAACATCGAGTCCATAAGGCGCACGAACGGGATCATGCACATACCGTTTACTCTTTCCGCGTTAAGACGCGTCGTCACACCGTTACACCGTATCGCGGAATAGCTTATTATTGCAGAGTCTTTGCCGAACATGAGGCTTGCGGCGTACAGATCGTCGTCGTCAATGACGCCGGCTTCGTACGCTTCTTTCAAGCCGTAATAATACCTGTCGCCGATCACGACGGACACGCGCATACCGCTGCCGTATCTGAACAAATAATCGCCGACCTGCTCGACGTCTATATTCGACGTGAACTGCATATCCGCCTCGGCGGCAAACGCGAAGTATTTAGTTTCATCCGAAAGGAGTCCGTACTGCGCGTCGCCCTCTCCGACGTAACCTTCGACGCCGTGTCTTTCGATCTTCGAAGCGGCGTAAACGTAGATGCCGCCGTAGAACTGACCCCACCCCTCGTTCGGCTTAACGTTGAGCGTCGTTATTGTGATCTGCGGATCGCCGTTGATATTCACGACGTTTTTTTCGTAATTTTGTGAAAAGTATTCTTCTATCGCTTTTGTAAGCTTTTGTACGTAGCCCTCCTGCTGTTCCGGCTGAGTATCCTCTGATTTTGTCTGCGTCTTCGTATCCGATACGGCGGGCTCTATCGGCGGATCTTTCATTTTTTGCGCAAAATACCACATAAAAACCGCAAAGCCGATTATCAGTACGACCGAAGCGGCGACGGCGGCGGCTTTCAGGAACCTGCCTGCCGCTTCGTGCGTTTTTGCTTTTTTACTGCGCGCTACGGTATGCGCGGCGGTCTTGTCGCTTATCTGCCCCAACGCCGTGAAAAGATCATATCCACTCATAAAAGCCCCTCCTTGGTAAGAAAATCAAATAGTTTTTTTCTCGTTCTCGATAAGAGAATGCGCGCGTAATCGACGCTGATACCGTACGTGTCGGATATGCCGTTCAACGAGTACGCGCTGAAATATCTCGATAAGAAAATATCCCTCTCTCTCGGCGAAAGCGTCTTGAAAAACCGCTCGAGAGCCGCGGCGAGTTCGCTAGACAAAACCGCATCTTCGGCGCTTTTGTCGCCCGGCAGACATTCTTCAAGCTCTTTTGTGATCTCGCCGACGCAGGCGTCGCGTTTGTCCGCGCTGCTTATGCGCAGTCTGTCAACGGCTATGTTGCGCGTTATACGCGCGAGGTAACCGCCGAGATCGTCGGGGCGGTTCGGCGGTATTTTGTTCCACACGGCGAGGAGCGCGTCGTTTACGCACTCTTCGGCGTCGTATTTATCGTTCAGTATGTTCATCGCGACGGTTCGGCAGTAGCCGCCGTATTTTTGTTCGATGACGGCAAGCGCGTTTTCATCGCGTGCAAAAAGCAGATCGATTATTTTACTGTCGGTCATACGTTTTACCCCCTCACCCATACAGTCGAAAAATAACGCCGTGCGTCATCATAATAATTGTAACTATTTTTTTAATTTTGTCAAGAACATATAAAAATAACGGTCGGATCGCCGACTGTCCCGAAGGACAGTCGGCAGCGATATTTGCCCTGCGGGCAAGCGATATACGCCTGCGGCGCGCGATATATGCCTTTGGTATGCGATATGTTCGCTTTCGCGAACGAGGGCAAATATCATATCGCATCGAGTAAAGCGAGATATATCGCAACGGCAAAAGCCGTTATATCGCGTTTTGCATTTATGCAAAACATATCGCTGTCTGAAATTTGCAGTATTAATTCGCTGATCGCAGCGATATGTGACAAAAAGACCGACTGAATTAAGGACAGTCTCGCCTTACTTCAGCCGGTTTTTCTTTATTTACCGTATATCAGCTCAGTCACGAACGTTCCGCCGGTAACTCTGTAATAACCGTTTTCGAAACCGTCTTCATCAACCTCCAGTATCTCATAGACAAGATCGAGCGTATACGTTTTCGTCTTTTTCTTTCCGTTTTCTTCCACCGTCAGATCGAACGATACGGTAACTTTGTCTTTGGCGGTTTTTACGATCTTCATACCGAGCATTAAGTCCCACCAGGTCATATCGCTTTCTGCATAATTTTCGCTATCGTATTGAAATGTATAACCGTGTTCAAAAGCCGGTTCCGTTTTCGTTTTTGCGTTTTCGGGATGCAGCTGCAATCCGTCGTAGACCGGAGTGATCTTACACAACTCCGCCGCTAAATCGGGCGACAAGTATCTGTTAAGACTGATGCTCTCCGGCGCTTTATCGTAAAGCGTCAGCATCGGCTGTCTTGTCGTATCCGTAACGAGATATCTGTACTCTTCCGGTATGTCGTCATATCTGAAATATCTTGTTGAAAGATAACTTGCGACATCATTCCAGCGTCCTTCACGCAGTAAAATATACGATCCGTACGTAAAGAACGCAGCGTATGCGGAATCGGCGTAAGGATTCAGCACTTTTTCAACGAACGATCCGCCGGTTATATGCACGCCGTTATCGTCTTCCTTCACTTCAAACGTCATTTCGCGGGTAAAACAGAACATAGCGTCGGGAAAAATCACGTTTGCGGCTATGACCGCCCTGTTTCCGCTTTGGCTTACGAGGTGAGCGGAACGCAGATCGATCGACAGACTGCTCTGCGGACCGAGCGCCCGAAGCGTTATCGATTCTCCTTCTATCTTAAGCCCCCATGTATTTTTGATATACGCTTTCACGGTATCTCTGTCGATATAACGCCCGAAATAATCGCAGAACTCGTTTAAGCCGACCGTCGTTTGCTGCCAATAACGCTCCGATGCAAAGTACTCCGGCGTTTCTCCGTAATTCACCGCCCAATAAAGCTCCTGCGCCGCCTTAAGCGTTTTGTGAGCGCGATAGGCTATGTCCGGTTCGCCCGGTTTATACCCGTCGAAACCGTCTTCTTCCATAAAACCGTAAATTACGGGATC
>CACYEW010000059.1 GCA_902773455.1 uncultured Ruminococcus sp. | reverse complement strand
GTGAAATTTGCCTCCGCGAACTCCCGAAAACTCGGCAAGCTCATTTTCGAGGAACCCCGGCGCAAGTGAAATTCGGTTCTTGCGAACCGAGTGAAACAGGAATATTCTTTTTGCGGGGGAACCCCCACCCACCCCCTTATATTCCCCCGCACTCCCCCTCCTCCCCGTATTACTCATACGGGGGATCGCCGAAAGAACACGGCTCACAATTTGCGCGGAGCGCACGCGGCGGGCGTCCCCCCCCACCGCCCCGCCGCGAGATCATATTTGTGCAGGAACCGATAACCTTATTCACTATTCACTTTTACCTCCTGCCTCGCGTCAGCCCGCCGCGCCCCAAAGAAAGTGTAACGACTTTGGGAGGGGTTAAGGGGGTTTGGGGGTTGCGAACGAAGTGAGCGCAGGGGTGGGTGACCCCCAAGAAAAAAGAAGTCGCCGGAGGCGAATTCAGCTATGCGAAGCATAATTTAGCTTAACGAAGTTCAATTCAGCTGCGCAAAGCGCAATTCAGCTCACCGCGACGCCGTTTGAACGGATTGACAGTACTTAAAAGGAGAGAAAAAATATGGCTGTAATTCACTTTCTCGGAACAGGCGCGGCGGATTATTCGCCGCTTCTCGGGACAGACTTCAAAGACGGATTCGACAAAAACGCAAGAAGGTCGACCGCGGTCCTGCTCGATAACAAATATCTTTTCGACTGCGGCGAGCACGCGCTCGATTCGATACGGATAGCAAACGTGAACAAAGAAGAGATAAAATTCATCTTCATCTCTCATCTTCACGGCGATCACTATAACCCCGACCGTATAGCGAAGATAGCCGCAAATCAGAGCGAACCGGTGAAGCTGTACGTCCGCGAAGACGCCGAGCTGCCGTATATACCGAACGTGAAGATCATGCGAATGAAAAATTTCGTCAGATACGCGGTCGATCAAGATATGGCGGTCACGGGACTTCCCGCAAATCACGACGAGAGAGTAAAACCGAGACACTTCCTTATCGAATACAAAGGCAAAAAGATGTTTTACGGTCTCGACGGCGGCTGGATGCTTAACGGTACGTACAACTATCTGCGTAACTCCGACCTCGACCTTATGATACTCGACGCGACCTGCGGCGATTACGAGGGCGATTTCAGAATGGCGGAGCATAACAGCATACCGATGATACGGCTGATGCTCCCGTCGCTTAAAACGGTCGGTATCGTCGGCGATCACACGAGGATCATTTTATCGCACATAGCGCCGTCGCTCAACAAGCCGCACGACGAGACGGCGAAGATCGCCGGTAAATTCGGCGCGGAAGTCGCATACGACGGTTTCATAACCGAGTTTTAATAAAAAAAGAGAGGTAATTTTATGGATTTCAAGCACGTTGACAAAAAATACCGTCCCGTTCCGTTCTGGTCGTGGAACGAAAAACTTACCGAAGAGCAGACGGCGTGGCAGATCGACGAAATGAACGACGTCGGTATCGGCGGATTTTTCATGCACGCGAGAGGCGGTTTGCAGACCGAATATATGGGAGAAGAGTGGTTTGAAAACGTCGCCGTTTCGATAGATACGGCTAAAAAGCTCGGTATGCACGCCTGGGCTTACGATGAAAACGGCTGGCCGTCCGGCTTCGGCGGCGGCAAGGTGAACGGCCTCGGACTCAAATATCAGCAGAAGTATCTGCGCGTCGCAAAAGACGAGGGACAGACCGCAGAACACGAGATCTGCCGTGAAAACGGATACGTGTTTTATTTCGACGTCAACCCGTTTTACGTCGATACGCTCGACGGCGAGGTGATCGCCGAATTCATAAAAGTCATATACGAGCCGTACTATGAAAAATTCAAAAACGATTTCGACGGCTTCTTTACGGACGAGCCGCAGATCTCGCGCAACGGCATACCGTGGAGTTATATCCTCCCCGCCGAATACGAAAAAGAATACGGCGAGTCTTTATATCCTCTCCTGCCCGGGCTGTTTTACGAAACGGGAGATTATAAAACGGTGAGACTCCGCTTCTGGCGGCTCGTCACCATGCTGTTTTCAAAGAACTATATGAAGCAGATATACGACTGGTGCAACGCTCACGGCCTCGGATTTACCGGTCATATGGTGCTTGAAGAACGTCTTGACTGGCAGATAACGTCAAACGGCGCCTGTATGCCCCATTACGAGTATCTTACGATACCGGGTATGGACTGGCTCTGCCGACCGATATACAGATGCCTTACCGTGCATCAGCTCGCTTCGGCGGCGGCGCAGACCGGCAAAAAACAGATACTCTCCGAAACCTTCGCTCTGTGCGGTCACAACGTATCGCACGAGGAGCTGCGCCGCAACTACGAATGGATGACGGTACGCGGCGTCAACCTGCTTTGCCAGCATCTTGAGGGCTATTCGCTGCGCGGGATACGCAAGCGCGACTATCCGCCGGCAATGTATCTGCAGCAGCCGTGGTGGGCTGATTACAGACAGTTCAACGACGCCGCTTCCCGAATCGGCATGCTGCTTTCTGAGGGTGAAATAACGGTAAATACGCTTCTGATACACAATATTTCAAGCGCCTGGACATGCTTCAACTGCGCGGACAACAAAGGCATAGCGGAGTATGACGAAGCTCTGCTCGGCATCATAGACACGCTCGAAGCAAAGCACATAAACTTCCATTTAGGCGACGAGATACTTATGGAGCGCCACGGCAGAGTCGAGGGCAAAACGCTCGTGATCGGCAATATGCGCTACGACAGGGTCATCATACCGCCGCACGCGGTTTTCTTCGACAATACGGAAAAACTGCTTGCCGAGTATAAAAACAACGGAGGTCTGATCGTAACGGCGGAGGAGCTCGATCCGTATCCGATAACGGACAATGAGGAGATCACCTACACCGAAAGGCGCTTCGACGGCTTCGTAATGCGTTATTTCGTCAACACGACGGCGAAAGATCAGCACGCGAAGATCAACTGCGGCGGCAAGCTGATGAACGAAGAAACCGGAGAACTCGAACCGTTTTACGGCGAGTACGATTTCGCCCCGATGAGCAGTATCGTCGTAATAGACGACGGTTCTCCCGCGGAAAAGAAACCGGCGGAAAAAGAGCTTGAGCCGCTCTGTCTCAACGGAGCATGGAGCCTGAAACTTGCGACCGAAAACAGCCTCACGCTCGATAAATGCACGTATTGGTTCGACGGCGCGCTTCAGGAAGAAAACGGATACGTATTGAACGTCGCGCAGAGAGCGTACGAGCTCGGCAGACCGGTCGATATAAAATGCGAATTTCACGTATCTGCCGAATACGTGCCGGATACGCTGTATCTCGCGGTAGAAACGCCGGAGATATTCGATATAGAGATAAACGGCAAAAAACTCTGCAAAAAAGACTGCGGCTGGTTCCGCGATACGAGCTTCAGAAAACTCGACGTTTCGGGGCTTCTCAGTAAAGGCGAAAACGTGATAACGCTCTTTGTTCATTTCGAACAGTCGCCCGAAGTATACGAAAATATGAAAAAGGCGAAGGTCTTCGAGTCGGAAAAGAACAAGCTCACCTACGATATGGAGATCGAGGCGATGTACCTCGTCGGCGATTTCGGCGTACGCCTTGACGGCGGGCTTGAAGCGGTCGATCACGACGCGTATTTCTTCGACGGAAAATTCACCGTGACCGAGCCGAAAAAGGAGCTCTCGCTTCACAGACTCGATCTTCAGGGATATCCGTTCTTCTCCGGCGAGATCACTCTTGAAAAGAAATTTACCGTCGACGACGTGAACAAAAAACTCGTTTTCAACAAACGGGGTATAAACGCGATAAGGGTAAAGGTAAACGGCAGACAGGTAAAAACTCTGCTCACCACACCTTTCGAGTGCGATCTTTCACAGTATCTTTGCAAAGGAGAAAACACGGTAACGCTTACGGCGGTCAACAACCTGAGAAATCTGCTCGGTCCGCATCACCATACGGGCGGAGAGCTTTTCGCGGTAGCGCCGTCGAGCTTCTACGCGGAACCCTGCATCTGGAACGGTTATCACGGAGGGTATTATACCGATAAATACTGCTTCGTTGAAACGTCGCTCATATAAACGCATAAGGAAAATATACGCATCTTGCGGCGCAAGCCGCTTTACCGCCCGGGGCGAAATCCGTTCGCCCCGGGCAATTTC
>CACYEW010000058.1 GCA_902773455.1 uncultured Ruminococcus sp. | reverse complement strand
CCCTTCATCGTCAGCTCGAAATATACCGACAGATATCCGTTTTCACTTTCATAAGCTCTGTAAACGCAGTTATGATAAGAGTAATCTGCGCTTTGCAGAGCTTTTTTCTTTATATCGCAAAACAGATCCGAAAGAGTTTTATTTATCCGCTTCGCCGCCTTGACGGCGTCTGAAACGTAAGGATATTTCAGCCTCAGCTTTATAATGACGCCTTTATCGACGTCTTCATTTATCTCTTTTTCTTCAAGGTTCATAAAATCCTCTCCGTTTTTTCAAATAAACTTATAGATTATTATGTTTTGATTTGTTATAATATACTGAATAATATTGTTGCGATGGGGGAATACAATGATCTGCTCCGATTTGATTTTATCGATACAGAACGGAGAATATGACGAAAGGCTCGTATCTCTGTACGGAAAAACGTCTTTAACGAAAGAAAAAGAACGCGTCTGCCGTGCGATACGCGAATTTTCAAAGCTCTACGGCGACGTGGACGCCCGCGTTTTTTCGACGACGGGCAGAAGCGAGATATCCGGCAACCATACCGACCACAATCACGGCTGCGTGCTTGCGGCGTCGGTCGATCTCGATATCATCGCCGTGGCGTGCAAGACCGACGATAATATTATACGCGTGAAGAGCGAAGGCTTTGACGAGGACGTCTGTCCGCTCGGAAGCGGCGATTTCAAAAAGTATTCGTCCGCGGCGATAATTTACGGAGTATGCGACGGCTTTGAAAAAAGCGGCGTGAAGATCGGCGGCTTCCGCGCTTATACGACCTCTTCGGTACTTAAAGGCAGCGGACTTTCGTCTTCGGCGGCGTTCGAGGATATGACAGGCTTCATACTTTCCGAGCTTTATAACGAAGGAAAAGTCGACAACGTGAAGATAGCGAAAATATCTCAGTACGCCGAAAACAAATTCTTCGGAAAGCCATGCGGACTGATGGACCAGGTGGCGTGCGCGGTCGGCGGCTTCGTGTTCATTGATTTCGGCAAAGAAGAACCGCTGATAACGCCGATAAAATTCGACCTTGCCGGCGCCGGTTACGATCTCTGCATCGTCAACACGGGCGGCAACCACGCGGACCTCAACGAGGATTACGCCTCCGTACCTTCCGAAATGAAAGCGGTCGCCGCTTGCTTCGGCAAAGAAACGCTCCGCGGTATAAAAAGAGAAGAACTGCTTTCGGAATCTGCACAGCTGAGACAAAAGCTCGGCGACAGACCGCTGCTCCGCGCCTTCCATTTCATCAACGAGAACGAACGCGTGGTAAAACAGCGCGACGCGCTTATGAACGGCGACTTCGACACGTTTCTTTCGCTTGTCAAAGAATCGGGAGATTCGAGCTTCAGATTTCTGCAAAACGTCTATACAAACAAAAATCCGAACGAGCAGGGACTTTCCCTCGCGATCTGCATATCGGAAAACATACTCGGCGATAACGGCGTGTGCAGAGTACACGGCGGCGGCTTTGCCGGCACGGTACAGGCGTTCGTAAAGCGCGGGTTTACCGACGAATATAAAACACAAATCGAAAAAGTGTTCGGTAAAGGCTCCTGCTCCGTACTTTCGGTACGGGCGGAAGGCACTGCCGTGATCATATAAAGGAGATAATTATGGCAAAGAAAATCAGGTGCACGGACAATCCGCGTCTCGGCGTCGTAGGCGGTCAGGCGGTCGTCGAGGGCGTTATGATGAAAAGCGGTTCGAATATGGCGATAGCCTCGCGCATGCCGGACGGCTCGATAAAGGTGACGAAATCAAAGCTGACGTCTGCAAAAGACAAGCATAAAATACTGAACTGGCCCATAATCAGAGGCGTTATAAATTTCGTTGAGATGATGGCGCTGTCGTTCAAAACGATGGATACAGCCGCCGAGGCTCTCGGCCTTGAAGAAGAAGAGCCGAATAAATTCGAGAAATGGCTCGCCGAAAAGCTCCACATGAACATAACCACGTTCATCACGATAGTCGGCGGTCTTCTCGGCATACTGTTTTCGGTCGCGCTTTTCGTGTTTTTACCGAGCGCGGCGGGATCGGGACTTTCAAAGCTTTTCGAATGGATCAGCGGCGGCACATTCAAGCTTGCCGAGCATCCCATACTGTTTTCCGTGATCGAAGGCTTTATAAAAATAGCGATCTTTCTGCTTTACCTTTATCTCGTATCTCTTATGAAAGACATACGCCGCGTGTTCGAATATCACGGGGCGGAGCATAAATCCGTTTTCTGCTATGAGGCAGGCGAAGAGCTGACTCCCGAAAACGTCAAAAAATTCTCGCGTTATCACCCGAGATGCGGTACGTCGTTCATGTTCTTTATGATGATAATCGGTATCATAATCGGCTGTTTCATCCCGCGCGGCGTATTTTTGAGACCTCTTATCAAGGTCGCGCTCCTGCCGCTTACGGTCGGTATAGGCTTCGAGGTCATCAAGTACGCCGGCAAGCACAACAATTTCATCATCCGCGCGATATCCGCGCCCGGTCTCTGGGTACAGCGTCTGACGACGAGAGAGCCGGATGAAAAGCAGATGGAATGCGCGATAGCGGCGCTCAAATCAGCTTTACCGGCGGAATTTCCCGGTTACGATCCGGAAGATCAGTTCGGTCCTTTCGGCTCCGGGGAGAAGACGGGCGGTATGAAGCTCGTATTCGCTAATATGAGAAAGATAGAGCGCGAACAGAGCGTTCACAGAAGAGTCGTGCTCCGCGGCATGAGCAAAAAGGAACAGGCAAGATACAGACAGAAAGAAAAAAGATGACTTTTTCACGTCTGTACCGGCTTATACGCGAGATCATCGGCGGCGAGGCGAACGAATTCTGCAGGTACTTTTTCAAAAAAGAACCGGCTGAAATAAGGTTTTGCGAAGACGAAGCGGAAAAAGCCGATGTGGCGGTCCGCCTCTGCGAACGCATAAAAGACGGCGAGCCGATGCAGTACATTTTCGGCAGCGCGTATTTTTACGGACTTGAGATCATGTGCAAAGAAAACGTGCTGATCCCGCGCTCCGATACGGAAACCGTCGTGATGACCGCGCTGAAGGCTCTGCCTTACGGCGCGGTATTCGCCGATATCTGCTGCGGTACGGGCTGTATCGCGGCGGCGATACTCCGAAACAGGCCAGATCTTACCGCCGTGTGCGCCGACGTAAACCCGGATGCCGTCGATCTGACGAAAAAAAACCTCGCGAAGTACGGTCTGTCAAAGCGGGCGGAGGTCGTTTTGTTCGACGTGTTTTCCGACTGGTCTGTCCTGCCTGACTTCGACTGCGTGGTAAGCAATCCGCCCTATATAAAAGCCGCTGATATGGCAAAACTGCCCGATAACGTCAGGCGCGAGCCTTATAACGCGCTTTACGGCGGAGAGGACGGTCTCGATTTTTACAAAAGGATAATAAAAGCGGCAAAGTCACGCCTTGCCGATAAAACGCATATAATATTTGAGATAGGGTACGACGAGGCAGAAGATCTTTACGTTCTCGCAAAGGAGGCAAAGCTCGGATACGAGCTTATCAAAGACCTGTCCGATAACGACAGAGCGGTCGTACTCAAGGGGAGCTTTTATGAATGAACTGATCATTTTGTTCGGCGGCAGATCCGCCGAGTACGAGGTATCGCTTCGGAGCGCTTACAACGTCATCAAAGCGATAGAAAACGGCGGTTACTCGCTTATAAATATCGGTATGAGCAGGGACGGTCTCTGGTACGAATATTCCGGCGATATCGAAAAGATAAAGAGCGGCGAATGGATATCGGATAAGGAAAATCTCGGCGGGGTGAGCCTGCTTCCGCATAAGGGGATCTATTCGGAAAAGCGGAAAAGGCTGATACCGAACACTACGCCGGTATTTCCCGCCGTTCACGGCAGCTACTGCGAGGACGGCAAGCTCCAGGGACTTCTCGATATGTGCGGCTTCGATTACGTCGGACCTAAAACGACCGCCTCGGCGGTATGTATGGATAAGCACATAACGAAGCTTATAATGAATTCGTTCGGCATACCGCAGGCGGATTTCATACTTATTACGAAGCACAACAAAAACGACGCCGCGAAGCTCGTATCGGAAAAATTCGCCTACCCCGTGTTCGTAAAACCCGCCAACGCCGGCAGCTCGGTCGGCTCGTCGAAGGTCTGTTGTGAAGCGGAACTGCTTACGGCGATAGACGGCTCGATGAGATACGACGGCAAGGTCCTCGTCGAAGAATACGTAAAGGGAAAAGAGGTCGAGATCGCCGTTATGGGCAACGACGAGCCTTTCACGTCGCGCCCGGGCGAGATCTGCCCCAACAGCGAATTCTACGATTACGATACGAAATACAAGACCGACACGGCGGCGTTTTACATACCCGCGCGCATAAGCGCGGAGACGGAAGAGAAGATCAGAGAATACGCTCTTACGATCTATAAAGCCGCCGACTGCAGATGCTTATCGCGCGTCGATTTCTTCGTCTGCGATAACGGCAGGATAGTTTTCAACGAGATAAACACCCTGCCCGGCTTCACGTCGATCTCGATGTACCCGTCTATGATGCAGGCGTTCGGATTTACTTACGCCGAAATAGTCGAAAAGCTGATAGGTCTTTCAAAGGAAAAGGAATGATGAAACCGATAGGTATATTCGACAGCGGTCTCGGCGGACTCTGCGCGCTGAAAGAACTGCGCGCCCTTATGCCCGGCACGGATCTGATATATTTCGGCGATACCGGCAGAACTCCGTACGGCACGAGATCAGCCGAAACGATAATGAAATACGCAAATCAGGACGCGCGTTTTCTCATGTCGCAAAACGTCTGCGCCGTGCTTATCGCCTGCGGCACCGTATCGACCGTTGCGCTGAACGCGCTGAAGCTCACGCTTCCGGTACCCGTTTACGGCGTGGTCTCGGCGGCGTCGGTCGAGGCGGCAAAGGCTACGAAAAACGGTAAGATCGGCGTCACCGGTACCGGCGCGACGATCGGTTCCGGCGTTTTCGAACACGAGCTGAAGCTCATAAACGGCGATTTTGAGGTGCATTCCGTCGCCTGCCCGCTGCTCGTGCCGATAGTCGAATACGGCTTTTCAGACGACGAGATCGCGTATCTTGCGGTCAAAAAATATATAGACCCACTCAAAGAAAAAGGCGTGGATACGGTGATACTCGGCTGCACGCATTTTCCGATACTGAAAAAGGTGATGGAAAAAGCCGCGCCGGGTGTAACGTTCATCGATTCGGGCGCCGCCGCCGCGCGTAAGATCGCGTCTGAATTCCGTGACGGCGACGGAGAGGGGACGGTACACTGCTACGTGTCCGACACGCCGTCGAACTTCAACAAGACCGCCGGCGTCTTTCTCGGCGAAGACTTCGATTTCGACGTAAAACGCATCGATATCGAAGCGTATTGAGCGGCTTGTATTTGATCAAACGGTTTAAAAGGCGTCCGGACCGGACGTTTTTTATTTATACAGCACGGTTTTCTTTACCGGTAACCAAAGTAAACCGCGGGCGGGCGCCCCCTCCACCCCTCCCGCCCGCGCGCTGCGCGCAAAAAAACGGTAAAGAAAACTGCCGCGACCTACTATGATCGGAATAATGAAATAAAAAAACTATTGACAAACTCTGTTTATATAATATAATATATATAAAAGATTATCGGAGGATAATAAATTATGAAAAAGATTATCTGCGTGCTGCTTATGGCGATCGTTATCGTTTCTATATGCGCCTGCAAAGGCGAATCTGCTTACGATATTGCTGTAAGAAACGGTTTTTCCGGTTCCGAAGTCGAATGGTTGGAATCGTTAAAAGGCAAAGACGGGCAGAACGGTAAAGACGGCAAAGACGGGCGGGACGGCAAGGACGGTTTGAACTACAAAGATCTT
>CACYEW010000057.1 GCA_902773455.1 uncultured Ruminococcus sp. | reverse complement strand
TAACGTCGTTGTGATCGACGAGGCGTACGTCGATTTCGGGGCGGAAAGCGCGTTGCCGCTCATAAAAAAATACAAAAATCTGCTCGTAACGCAGACGTTTTCGAAGTCCCGCTCGATGGCGGGAGCGAGGCTCGGCTTCGGGTGCGCCGATCCGGCTCTGATACGCGATCTGCAGACGGTGAAATACTCGACCAACCCGTATAACGTAAACCGCATGACCATGGCGGCGGGAGTCGGAGCGCTGCTCGATACGGATTATTTTGAAAAAAACGTAAAAGAGATAATGAATACGAGAGAGTACGCCGTATCGGAGTTTCAAAAGCTCGGATTTACCGTGCTTTTGTCGAAGGCGAACTTCATATTTGCAAAAAGCGACAGGATAAGCGGAGAAGAGCTTTATCAAAGACTCAAAGAAAACGGCGTGCTCGTACGTCATTTCAACAAAGAACGGATAAAAGATCACGTCCGTATCACGATAGGCACGAAAGAACAGACGACGGTCCTTATAAATACGGTAAAGAAGATCACGGAGGGATAAAATGAGAACTGCCGAAATAAAAAGAAAAACGAAAGAGACCGATATAAAACTGACTCTTGACGTGGACGGCAAAGGCGCCGGCGAAATAAATACCGGCTGCGGCTTTCTCGATCATATGCTGACGCTGTTTGCCAAACACGGCGGCTTCGATCTCACGGTATACTGCAAAGGCGATATAAACGTCGATTATCATCACACGACCGAGGATATCGGCATAGCGCTCGGGGAGGCGCTGAAAACGGCTCTCGGCGACAAACGCGGCATCCGCCGTTACGGGGATATAATCCTGCCGATGGACGAAGCGCTCGTGATGACGGCGGTCGATATTTCGGGCAGACCGTATTTAGGCTATATGATCCCGATACCCACGCAGAAGGTCGGCGATTTCGATACGGAGCTCGTTGAAGAATTCTTCGCAGCGTTCGTGCGCGAAAGCGGCGTGACTCTTCATATCCGTCTGATAACGGGCGGCAATTCGCATCACATCATAGAGGCGGCGTTCAAATCCGTCGGCAGGAGCCTGCGTGAAGCCGTTAAAGTGAACGAAGACGATCCCGACGCGATACCGTCTACAAAAGGAGTTTTATAATGATCGCTATAATCGATTACGGCGTAGGCAATCTGTTTTCACTGCAAAGCTCTTTCGCGGCGATAGGCGAAGAAGCCTCGGTAACGGGCGATAAAAAAGTCATAGAAAAAGCCGACAGGCTGATACTGCCGGGCGTGGGCGCTTTCGGCGACGCCGCCGCAAAACTGCGCGATACGGGACTTGACACGGTCGTAAAAGAGCAGGCGGCGTCAGGCAAACCGCTTCTCGGAATATGCCTCGGCATGCAGCTTTTGTTTGATAAAAGCTTTGAATTCGGCGAATACGAAGGACTCGGGCTTATAAAAGGCTCGGTAAAGCCGATAAAAGACGTTATAGACCCGGGCTTGAAAATACCGCATATAGGCTGGAATTCCCTCATTTTCAAAAAAGAAAGTCCGCTTTTCAAATATAACGAAAACGGCGATTTCGTCTATTTCGTCCATTCGTATTACGCCGCCGACTGCGGCGAAAACGTCATAGCCACGACGGAATACGGTGCGGAGCTTACGGCGGCGGTCGCCGACAAAAACGTTTTCGGCGCTCAGTTCCATCCCGAAAAAAGCGGAAAGACCGGTTTGAAAATGCTCAAAGCGTTCTGCGAGGTGCAAATATGATAATTTATCCGGCGATAGACTGTATAGGCGGTCAGGCCGTTCGGCTTTACAAAGGCGATTACGGCAAGGTCACCTCTTATAACGACGATCCCGTATCTGTTGCGCTCGGCTTTGAGTCGTGCGGGGCGAAGCGCGTACATCTCGTCGATCTTGACGGCGCGCGTACCGGCGAGCCGGTAAATCACGCCCTGTTTGCCGACATAAAGCAAAAAACAAATCTTTTCTGCGAGGTCGGCGGCGGCATCAGAACGGTTGAAAGGATAAGCGAATATCTCGGAGTCGGAGTCGACCGCGTTATAATCGGCACCGCGGCGATAGAGCGGAGGGGATTCGTAAAAGAAGCCGTAAAAGCCTTCGGATGCGATAAGATCGCCGTCGGTATAGATATAAGAGACGGCAATGCGGCGACGAGAGGCTGGATGAATACGACCGATACCGGCGTATTCGAATTCTTCGATATGATGACGGCGGACGGCTGTAAAACTTTCATCTGTACCGATATTTCAAAAGACGGCGCGATGCAGGGAACAAACGTAGATCTTTACCGCGAGTTATCGACCCGTTACGACGTCGATCTTATCGCTTCGGGCGTCGTTTCTTCATACGAAGATATAAAACGGCTGAAAGCGCTCGGCATACACGGCGCGATAATCGGCAAAGCTCTTTACACGGGCGATATGGATCTTAAAAAAGCGCTGGAGGCGGCGAAATGATAACGAAAAGAATAATACCGTGCCTCGACGTAAAAGACGGCAGAGTCGTAAAGGGAGTAAATTTCGGGGGCTTGAAAGACGTGAATTCTCCCGTGGATCTCGCCGGATACTATTCGGATAACGGGGCGGACGAGCTCGTTTTCTACGATATCACCGCTTCAAGCGACGGCAGAAGGATATTTACCGATATACTCAAAGAAACGGCGAGGCGCGTTTTCATACCTCTCACCGTAGGCGGCGGCATCAATACGCTCGACGATTTCGACCGCGTGCTCAAATGCGGAGCCGATAAGGTAAGCGTCAACTCCGGCGCGATAAGAGATCCCGGGCTGATATACGAAGCCGCGAAACGCTACGGCAGTCAGTGCGTCGTGCTTTCGGCTGACGTGAAACGCGTAAACGGAAATTTCAGAGTCTACGCGAAGGGCGGCAGGATCGATACTGGACTTGACGCGATAGAATGGATAAAGCGCGGAGCCGGAAACGGCGCCGGCGAGATCGTGCTCAACTCGATAGATACGGACGGGGTGAAAAACGGTTTCGATATCGAAATGCTCGCCGCTGTCTGCGAGGTCGTGAACGTGCCGGTAATAGCTTCCGGCGGAGCGGGGAACATACGGCACTTTACAGATCTGTTCAAAACCCTGCCGAAGGTCGACGCGGGACTTGCCGCATCGATCTTCCACTTCGGCGAGGTGGATATAAAAGATCTCAAAGCCGAAATGAAGAAAAACGGAATAATCACGAGAATATGAAGGTGACGAAATGATAAACATAAACGAACTCAAATTCGACGAAAACGGACTTATTCCGGCGATAGTCGTCGACAGGAAAACGAAGCGCGTGCTCACGCTCGCGTATATGAACAAAGAGAGCCTTGAAATATCGGTTGAGAAAAAACTGACCTGCTTTTACAGCAGATCGAGAAAAAAACTGTGGCTCAAAGGCGAAACGAGCGGTAATTATCAGCATATCGTATCGATTACCGCCGACTGCGACAGGGACGCGCTCGTCGTTACCGTCGATCCCGACGGACCGGCGTGTCATCTCGGCACGTTTTCGTGCTTTGAAAATCCCGTTTATGATAACGGCGAGCCGGAATTTTCATATGAAGGACTCATGAAACTTATCGAGGGCAGAAAGACGGAGAAAAAAGAAGGCTCGTATACGAGCTATCTGTTCGAAAAAGGTCTCGACAAGATACTGAAAAAGGTCGGAGAAGAGAGCACCGAGGTCATTATAGCGGCTAAGGACAAGGATAAAAAAGAGACCGTTTACGAGATAGCGGATCTTGCGTACCACGTTATGGTCCTTATGGTCGAAGCCGGTATAAGCCTTGACGATATCAGAAACGAGCTCGCCTCGCGCCACGTGATAGATCACAAGATCAAACAGGAGAAGATGACGTGATGACCGATCTGCACACGCATACCGTATTTTCAGACGGCAAAAACACCCCGGAACAGATGGTACTGTCCGCGATCGGTAAGGGCGTGACCACGTACGGCATATCCGATCACTCGTATACGCCCTTCGATCAGAGCTACTGTATGAGACCGGAGAATTACGCCGTCTATAAAGCGGAGATCGAAGAGCTGAAAGAAAAGTATAAAAACGAAATAGACCTCCGCTGCGGCATCGAGCTCGATTATTATTCGCATAAGCCGGATATAAAATTCGACTATACGATCGGCTCGGTACACTACGTAAAGGCGGAAAACGTATATATACCGGTCGATTTTACAAAAGAAACGCTTGAAAACGCCGTGAACGAATACTTCGGCGGAGACTTTTTTTCGCTTATCGAAAAGTATTACGAAAACGTCGCGGACGTTGTGAACAAAACAAAGTGCGATATAATAGGTCACTTTGATCTCATAACGAAATTCAACGAGGGCAAAGCGTTGTTTGACGAGAGCGATAAAAGATATAAAGACGCGTATAAAACCGCCGCCGACGCGCTTCTGAAGACGGGCGTGCCGTTCGAGATCAATTTCGGCGCGATATCGAGAGGGTACAGAAAAACTCCGTACCCGTCAAAAGAGATCTTTTCGTATCTGAAAAAAAACGGCGCTGAATTCATCCTGTCAAGCGACGGTCACAGCGCCGAAAACATCTGTTACGGATTCGATACGTTTAAGGGAGAATTATGATGGAATATCTTAAGGAATACTATGAGTCGCACGACGAGGACGGCAGACTTATCAGCAAGCACGGCAAAATCGAGTATATCACGACGATGAAATACATTCACGGGTACGCGATGAAAACGAACGCGAAACGGATCGTCGAGATCGGCGCCGGAACCGGCAGATACAGCGTCGCGCTTGCAAAAGAAGGCTTCGACGTTACGGCGGTGGAGCTTGTGGAACACAATCTGCAGATACTGCAAAGCAAGCTGAACGGCGGAGAAAAGCTGAGCACGTATCAGGGAAACGCCGTCGATCTTTCGGCTTTTGAAGACGGCGAATTCGATATGACTCTGCTTCTCGGCCCGATGTATCATTTATTCACGTTTGAAGACAAGAAAAAAGCGCTCGGCGAAGCGGTGAGGATCACGAAGCCGGGCGGTAGTATACTCGTTGCGTACTGTATGAACGAGGCGACGGTGATACAGTTTGCGTTTCTCAAAAATAACGTCGGCTATATAGAAGAAAAAGATCTGATCACGCCGGACTGGCACTGCAAAAGCGGACCCGAAGAGCTTTTCGATCTCGTCAGAACGGAGGATATCGAAGAGCTCGACAAAACGGCGCCCGTTACGCGCGAAAAACTCATAGCGACGGACGGAGCGGCGCACTATATCCGCGCCGCGATCGACGCTATGGACGATCACACCTACGAAAAATGGATCGAATATCATCTTGCGACCTGTGAAAGACAGGATATAATAGGCGCTTCGAACCATACGCTCGATATTCTCATAAAAAATGACGTATTATAACGTATACGAAACGCCCTGCGGCTTAGACGGCCTGATAATGTATTCCGACGGAGAATATCTTACGGGGCTGTCGTTTTATAACGAAAACAGCAAGCCTCCTCAGGAATGCGGGTACGCTGAGCTCTTTATCTTCGATAAAACGAAAGCGTGGCTCGATTCGTATTTCAACGGCGGCGATTGCGGTAAAGCACCCGAAATAAGACTCTGCGGCGTAACTGAGTTTTGCCGCGAGGTGCTTGAACTTTTGCAAAACGTCGGATACGGACAGACTGTCACGTACGGCGATATCGCGGAAAAGATCGCCGCAAAAAGGGGAATTAAAAAGATGTCGGCGCAGGCGGTCGGTCAGGCGCTGCATAAAAATCCCGTCTGCATCATAATACCGTGCCACAGAGTCGTCGGCAAAGACGGTTCGCTCGTCGGTTACGGCGGCGGCTTGAAACAAAAAGAAGCGCTGCTCAGGCTTGAAAAAACGCAGTATCATAAAAAAAGCGGGTCGTGACCCGCTTTTTTTATGATCTTATTTCTTTTTCTTTTTGCTTATCGCGATCGCCGTACCGATTCCGGCGGCTGCCGCGGCGACCGACGGGATTATTATCGCGGCGGGATTGATCTTTCCCGTATCCTTTCCGATATCATCCGTTACGGCTTCGGTCTTTTCTTCGGTCTTTGCCGCCGTTTCGGTCAGCGAGGCTTTATTGGGCGCGTTGATCACGGCTAAGCGGTATTTGAATCTTCCCTCGGGCGCGACGTCGCCGTTATCGTAAAAGTCGAGTATATCGCCGTCGTTCTGCATATTGTC
>CACYEW010000056.1 GCA_902773455.1 uncultured Ruminococcus sp. | reverse complement strand
CTGTTGTAGACGTTCAAGCCGTAGTAATCTATCGGTCTGTGCATAAGCTCCATATCGCCCGGCGCTATATCCATAAGCGTGCCTTCTGCGGCGAGGTGTTCGAGCAGGTAGTCGCTGTACGAACCGCCTAAAACGGGATCGGTATAGAATTTCCAGTTGCGTTCGTCCTGATCTTTTTCTATCGCCCTGTCTGTCTCCGAATCCGTCAGCGCGTGCCGCTTCCAGATATCGATGACTATACCGATATCGCCCTTCGCTTTTGAAGCGCGGAAAGCGTCTACCGCCGCGCCGTGCGCCACGAGGATGTTATGGCGAGCCTGATTGCCCTCTTTTTCATTGGTCCTGCCGGGCGCGAAACCGCCGAGAGCGTAGCCGACGTAAGTCGCTATCGGCTCGTTCACCGTAGACCAGAGCGGTATTATATCGCCGAAAAGCTCGAACATCTTATAGGCGTATTCCGAAAAATATCCGATCGTATCGCGGTTCACCCAGCCGTTTTCGTCTTCAAGCGCCTGAGGCAGATCCCAGTGGTAGAGCGTTACGTTCGGCTTTATGCCGTTTTCAAGCAGTTTTTCAAAGCAGCGTTTATAGTAATCGACGCCCTTCTGATTGAGAGCGCCCTTGCCCTCCGGCATAACGCGCGACCACGATATCGACATCCTGTAGCTGTCGACGCCGACGTCGAGCAGATTTTTCAGATCGCGGTCGAAATGACGGTAACTGCCGCAGGCTGTCGTCGGCGGCGTGTTATTATGTATCTTACCCGGTATTTTTGCAAACGTATCCCAAATGCTCGGTCCGCGGCCGTCGTCAAACGCTCCGCCCTCTATCTGAGCGGCGGACGTTGCCAGACCGAAAATAAAATTTTTATCGAATCCCATATCTTATATCTCCTTTTTTTATATAATAACTTATTTACCGGAAAAAATCAAGACGTAAATCAAAAATACTGTCATATAAAGCTCCGCACTCCGAATATTATTTATAAAAAGATATTCGGAGGGGATCAAAATGTTCGTATATTCAGTAAGAGCTTCGAGTCTGAAGCTCGCGGGCGCCGTGTTAGTTTCGGCTCTTGCCGTGATAATGCTTGCGGTGTTCATACCCGACTACACGTCGAAAGCAAACGACGTGCCCGCTTCAGCAAAGCTCAGTTATAAGGCGAAAAACGAAGAAGAGGTCAGAAATTTCATTTCACAGTTCGGCTGGACCGTTTCCGAAGAGCCGGTAGACTGCGTTGAGGTCACGATACCCGAAGAGTTCGACGCGGTTTATACCTCCTACAACGACCTGCAGAAGAAGCAGGGCTTCGATCTTTCAAAGTACAAAAAGAAGACCGTAAAAAGATACACGTATAAGATCGAAAACTATAAAGACTATTCCGGCACCGTGCTCGCCGACGTAATAGTATGCAAAAACAAGGTGATAGGCGGCGACGTCTGCTCCGCCGATATAAACGGATTTCTTCACGGCTTTTCGCCCGAGGTAAAGCCGTAATATAACATCGCGTGAAAAAAGCGGCCGGATCCGATCCGTGCCGCTTTTTTTGACGTTTACCGCTTTTTTGTTTTGTTTTTGCCGAACCGTTTTTTCACGTACGCCGAGATCTCCTTAAAGTGCGCGGCAAAAACGATCGCGGCGACGACGAGAAGCACGATCACGGCTCCCGCCCATGTTGAGGTCAATCTGCCGATCGCGGTAAGCAGAAACAGTTTGCCGACGTATATTCCGCAAACGTCTTCCGCTTTGACCGTATAACGGTCGACAGACGAGTTTTTATCGCCTTTGGTCACAAATCCTTCGTGATCTCCGACGATCTCAACTACCCGGTGAGTGTTCAGAGCGCCGCCGAGCGCAGGATCTTTCGAATAAAAAGATATTACGTCATTGAGCCTGACGTCCTCCGCCGCTGCTTTTTTGACGAGAATATAGCTCTTTTCCGGTATTTCGGGCTCCATGCTCGGAGTCATCACCCACAGAGCCGTATGCCCGAAAATAAACGTCGGCTTTTTTTGAGCGTTCGTGATCATAATGAATACGACGAGCGCTGTCAGTACAGCGCATACCGCGTAAACCGTGATCTTCAATATACTTCTTAAAACACCGGATCTCTTTTTCATCTGCCGCTGTCCTTTTCGTTATTTTCCGTTTCCGTTATTCGCGGCGTATCCCGGCTGCCGCGCAAACAGAGAAAACCCCCGTTGTAACGAGGGTGTGAAAAGCGTTTTACTGTATCTCTACGGATACTCTGTCGCCGTCGAGGTTGGACGCCGCTTTGATAACTGAACGTATGGCTTTTGCTATTCTGCCGTGCTTGCCGATGACTTTTCCCATATCGGTAGGCGCAACGGAAAGAACGAGCGTTATTTCGCCGTTATCCGAATCAGTTTCGGCAACGGCGACCTCGTCCGGATGATCGACTATCGCTTTTGCAATATTCGCAAGCATTTCCTTATAAGAAATCATTTTTCAGTCCGTTTCTCCGACGAACGTTACCCGCGCCGTCACCGTCGGTATGACCGACGCGGCAACGCGATTACTTATTGATTACGCCGCTCTTGACGAGAAGGGCTTTGACGGTCTCTGTGGGCTGTGCGCCTTTGGCTATCCAGCCGGTGGCTTTTTCGGCGTCTATTTTGATCGCCGACGGTTCAGCCATGGGATCGTAAGTACCGATCTCCTCGATGAATCTGCCGTCGCGGGGCGAACGGGAGTCCGCTACTACTACGCGATAACAAGGGTTCTTTTTTGCTCCGATTCTTTTAAGTCTGATCTTGACTGCCATTTTGATTTATTTCCTTTCAAATTATTTTTATAATTACCCCGAAGGGAGAATTATCACTGTAAACCGAATCTTCTGCCGAATTTCTTTCCGCCGTCTTTTGAGAACTGCTTCATCATCTTCTGCGTCTGCTCGAACTGCTTCAGAAGCCTGTTGACGTCCTCCACCTTCTGACCGCAGCCCGCCGCGATGCGCTTTTTGCGCGACGAGTTGATTATCTGCGGTTTTCTGCGCTCCAAAGGAGTCATCGAAAGGATTATCGCCTCCATACGGTCGATCTGTCTGTCGTCGATCTTTACGTCGCGCAGAGCCGCCTGATTGACGCCCGGCATCATTTTGAGTATGCTGTCGAGCGGTCCCATATGACGGAGCTGATCCATCTGATCGAGATAATCGGCGAGCGTGAAAGAGTTTTCCGCGAGCTTGCGCTCCATCTCTTCCGCTTTTTTCATATCGAGCGACTGCTCGGCTTTTTCTATAAGCGACAGTACGTCGCCCATGCCGAGTATCCTCTGCGCCATCCTGTCGGGGTGGAAGACCTCGAGCGCGTCCGGCTTTTCGCCCACGCCGCAGAATTTTATCGGCTTGCCCGTAACGTATTTGACGGATAACGCCGCGCCGCCTCTCGTATCGCCGTCGAGCTTGGTGAGGATAACGCCCGTTATGTCGAGCATATCGTTGAACGTTTTCGCTACGTTCACCGCGTCCTGACCGAGCATCGCGTCGACGGTGAGGAGGATCTCGTCCGGCTCGACCGCCGCTTTGATTTTCTGAAGCTCTTCCATCAGCGTTTCGTCTATGTGAAGACGGCCCGCCGTGTCTATGATAACGACGTCGTTGCCGTATTTGACCGCGTGCGAAATACCGGCTTTCGCTATCTCGACCGGCGAGAGCTTGTCGCCCATCGTGAACACCGGTACGCCGACCTGCTCGCCCACGACCTGCAGCTGTTTTATAGCCGCGGGACGGTATACGTCGCATGCTACGAGCAGCGGTCTTTTTTCGTTTTTATCCTTGAAAAACTTCGCCAGCTTCGCGCAGTGCGTCGTTTTACCGGCGCCCTGCAAGCCCACCAACATTATGATTGTAGGCGGTTTTGAAGCGAATTTGACCTTTTCGGCCTTGCCGCCCATTATCGCGGTAAGCTCTTCGTTGACGATCTTCACGATCATCTGCGACGGCACGAGAGATTCCATAACCTCGGCGCCGACGGCTCTTTGCGAAACGGCGTTTATGAATTCTTTTACGACCTTGAAGTTTACGTCGGCTTCAAGCAATGCGAGCTTGATCTGCCGCATACCTTCTTTTATATCGGCCTCGGAGAGCTTGCCTTTGTTTCTGAATACCGAGAAGGCTCTCGAGAGCTTTTCAGCAAGTGTTTCGTGCATTTAATTACCTTTCATCATAAAGAGAACGAATCGAGAAGAGCGGCGACGCGTTTTACGTCCGCCGGATCTTCTTTCAAAAGAGTTCTGCACTGTTCTATCAGCTTTGAGTTCGCTCTGTATTTTTCGTACAGACGGAGCTTATCTTCATAGTGGTACAAAAGCTCGACGCCGCGCTTCAGATCGTCGCGCACGCCCTGGCGGGATATACCGATATTCTCGGCTATCTCCGACAGCGAAAGATCTTCGTTATAATACATATCTATCGAATCCGCGACCGGCTGCGTGAGCAGCTCGCCGTAGATATCGAACAGAACGCAGATAAGCGTTTTATTACCGTCCATGATCCACCTGTAAAGCAAACAACTTTACAGAGTATAACACGCAAAACGCGATTTGTCAATAGGTTTTT
>CACYEW010000055.1 GCA_902773455.1 uncultured Ruminococcus sp. | reverse complement strand
CTCCGTGAAGATGTACTCTTTCATTTTCGGGTTCCATCTTCTGGTCTGGTGTCCGAAATGGACGCCTGCTTCAAGCAGCTGCTTGATTGTTACTACTGCCATTTTATTTTCCTCCTCAGGTTTTTCCTCCACGGGTTATCCGCTCACCGTTTTCACGGACCTGTGCGGAATAAATGAGCCGTGTGCGGATTTAATTTTTATCCGTGCAGTTTTCCGGATAAATCTAAATTAATATAACATAAAAAAGCTATTTGTGCAATAGCTTTTGTTATGAATTAAATATTATTTTACATTTAATTTACAAATTTGAAGGGCTTTTTCTTAGGTCTCGGCATTCTTCTGTATTCGCCTTCAACTCTGACGAGAATTATATCGCGTCCGAGACGCTCTATGCATTCCCACGGGATGATTATATCGTCGCCCTTTGGGATTCCGAGAAAATTGCATTCTCCCGGAACAATTATCGCCGTGAGTCTGCCGGTACACAGATCGAGCTCGGCGTTACTGACGTAGCCGAGCCGTCTTCCGTCGCAGACGTTGATCACTTCTCTTTCCTTCAGCGAATCGAGCGTATCAAGTTCCGGCATAAGCACCTCCGAACGAATATCTTTATTCAATGATATGTCCGGGGAAAGCGGGATATTCTTATTTCAGTATGAATTTATGGAATACTTTTTTGCCTTTTTTGATAACGACCGATTTTTCGAGATCTTCTTTTGTTACCGCCGCGTATACGTCCGTGACCTTCGCTTCGCCGCACATTATACCGCCCTGCTGTATAAGGCGTCTCGCTTCGCCCTTTGAAGGAGCGAGACCGGAGAGAACGAGCATATCGATAACGGTGATCTTACCGTCCGTAAGATCTTTTTCCTCAACCTCCGATGAAGGCATATCCGCGGAACCGCCGCCGGTAAATACCGATCTTGCCGCCGCGAGCGCTTTATCGGCTTCTTCTTTTCCGTGGACCATTTCGGTCAGGTTATGCGCAAGGATCTCTTTTACCTTGTTGAGTTCGCTTCCTTCGCATTTTTCATATTCGGCTATCTGTTCGAGCGGTATGAAAGTGAGCATCTTCATGCATTTGATAACGTCCGCGTCGTCGACGTTTCGCCAGTACTGGAAGAAATCGTAAGGAGACGTCTTTTCGGGATCGAGCCATACGGCGTTGCCCGCGGTCTTGCCCATCTTCTTGCCGTTGGAGTCGGTAAGGAGCGTTATCGTCATAGCGTGAGCGTCTTTGCCGAGCTTCTTGCGTATAAGCTCCGTACCGCCGAGCATATTGCTCCACTGATCGTCGCCGCCGAACTGCATATTGCAGCCGTAGTTTTTGAAAAGATAGTAGAAGTCGTAAGACTGCATTATCATATAGTTGAATTCAAAGAACGAAAGACCGCGTTCCATTCTCTGTTTGTAGCATTCGGCGCGGAGCATATTGTTTACCGAAAAGCAGGCTCCGACCTCGCGCAAAAGCTCCACGTAATTGAGAGAAAGCAGCCAATCGGCGTTATTGACCATGATCGCTTTGCCTTCGCCGAATTCTATGAAATTCTCCATCTGATGCTTGAAGCATGCCGCGTTATGATCGATATCTTCTCTGCTGAGCATTTTTCTCATATCGGTCCTGCCGGAGGGGTCGCCTATCATCGTGGTACCGCCGCCTATAAGAGCTATCGGCTTGTTGCCGGCGAGCTGAAGACGCTTCATAAGCGTAAGCGCCATGAAATGGCCCGCGGTAAGGCTGTCTGCGGTGCAGTCAAAGCCGATATAGAACTTGGCTTTGCCCTCGTTGATCATGTTTTTGATCTCTTCTTCGTTCGTCACCTGCGCTATGAGTCCGCGTGCGACGAGTTCTTCATACAACTTCATTTTTTTATCCTTTCAATTATCAGGTTTATTTTTCTTTTTTAACATTTCTTCGGCTGTATCCGTTACCTTTTTCGTTATCCGGACGCCGCCTATTATTCTCGAAAGCTCGTCCACACGCTCTTTCTCGTCAAGTGTTCTGCAAAAAGTCTGCGTTCTGCCGTCAACGTCTTTTTTATAAACGAGTATGTGATTGTCTGCCTGAGCGGCGACCTGAGCCGAATGAGTTATCGCAATGACCTGGCATCCGTTTGCCGTATATCGGAGCCTCTGACCTATACGCTCCGAAGTGGCGCCCGATATACCGGTATCAACCTCGTCGTAGATCACGGTATCTATATCGTCTTTTCCGGCGAAAACGCTTTTCAGCGCGAGCATTATTCTCGAAAGCTCGCCTCCGGACGCGGTCTTATCGAGCGGTTTCAGCTCGTCTCCCGTATTTGCCGCGAGAAGGAACGAAACGTCGTCGGCGCCCTTTGAATTGAGCTGAGTTCTTCTTGTTACGCTCGTTTCGAAGCGGACCTTTTTGAGATCGAGATAATAAAGCTCCGAAAGAACGGCTTTCGTAAGTTCAGCCGCGCCTTTTTCCCTGCTTTGCGACAGCTTGTCGGCAAGAGCCACGGCGGTCGCTTTTTCTTTTTTTATTTCCGCCTTTGTCGCGTTATACTCGTCGTCGGCGGCTTTTATTTTTTCAAGCTCTTCTTTCATCTTCGCCGAATACTCTTTGATCTCATTGATATCGGCGCCGTATTTGCGTTTGAGTTGTTTTATAAGTCCGAGCCGCTCTTCTATCGCGTCGAGAGCCGCCGCGGGATCTTCTCCCACGTCGGATATCAGCCGCTTTACCGATTCGGCTATCTCTTCTATCTCGTATCTGAAAGAGGTAAGTTTATTTATGCTTTCTTCTAATTTCACGCTCTGCTCACTCTGATTGAGCGCTTCGAGGGCGTTTACAGCGACCGCGATCTTATCTGACGCGGAAGACGATTTTTCGTTTTGATACAGGCTTTTATAAACGGTTTTGACGTATTTCGCCGTCTGTTCGATGTTTTTTATACGCTCGCGCGACGCGATCAGCTCTTCTTCTTCGCCGTCTTTCAGCCGGGCTGATTCTATCTCCTTTATCTGCCTGGTCAGTTCTTCCGTTTTTCTCGCTTTTTCTTTTTCGTCGATCAAAAGCGATCTCTGCTTCGCGATAAGCGCGTTGAGTCGGTCGAAGCTTTCGCCGTATTCATTAAGCAGCGGTCTGTTTTCGCAATACGCGTCAAGATACGCAATATGAGTTTCGGGATCGAGCAGATCCTGCGCGGAGTTCTGACCGTGTATCGATATCAGATTTTTCGTCAACGTTTTCAATACGTACGTCGGTACGGTTTTGCCGTTGCATTTGATGAGATTTCTTCCGTTTTCCGATATTTCTCTGTAAACGAGCAGCTCGCCGTCGCAGGGGATACCGCATCCGGTCACCGTTTTGATCTTTTCACCGTCGAGATCGCAGAACAGAGCTTCGACCGAGGCTGCCGCCTCGCCCGAACGTATGAGATCTCTGTTCGCTTTTTCTCCGAGAAGCAGATTCACGCTGTCTATGATTATTGATTTACCTGCGCCCGTCTCGCCGGAAAGCACGGTAAAACCGCGGTCGAATTCGATATCGACCGTTTTTATCGTCGCTACGTTTTCGATATGAAGCGATACGAGCATGGCAGACTCCTTACATGGGTTTTGAATTGAGTATTTCCGTCAATCTGTTCTTTACTTCGAGTGCGTCTTTTTCGGTTTTGCAGGCGATGAAAATATTGTCGTCGCCGGCTATCGAGCCGAGAACGTTTTCCCAGCCGAGATAGTCGACCGCCGCCGCTGCGGCTGAAGCCATGCCGGAAAAGGTCTTTACGATTACGAGATTCATGGCGTACGTACAGCTTATAACCGCCTCGTAAAGCACGGTCGCGTACTTATTCTCGGTATATTCGGAATTCACCGACGGGCTTTTATATTTATAAGTTCCTTTTTTATCCGTCGCCTTCGTCAGTTTGAGTTCGCGTATATCGCGCGATACCGTAGCCTGAGTAACCTCGAAGCCGGAAGCGCGAAGAAGGTTCATAAGATCATCCTGCGTTTCAACGTCTTTTGATTCTATAAGCTCCAGTATTCGCATATGGCGCATTTTTTTGACTTTATTGCTCGTATTCATGATCTAATTTCCGATCCTTTTAAGTATTTTTGAAGCAAAATTCATATCGTCGAAAACGACGGTAGAAGCGTATAACGGCGATTTTTTTATCACGACCGAGTCGTTTCTTTCTATAACCGCGTCCTCCGCTCCGTCGAGGGTGAGAAAGACCTTTTTATCAGGCGTTGATACGTTTCTGACTTCTATTTCGGAACCGTCGCCGAAGACGAAGCTGCGCGAAGAGGTAGTATGAGGGCAGACGGGAGTCAGTATAAGGCACGACGCTGACGTATCGACCGCAGGCCCGCCCGCCGACATATTGAAGCCGCTCGAGCCGGTGGGAGTGCAGACTATCAAAGCGGTGCTCGCGTAGCGCGTGATCTTTTCTTTGTTTACCGATATTTCCGTGTTTATCATACGGGAAGCTCTCGCTTCGGCGAATACCGCGTCGTTCAGCGCGATACGCTCCGCACCGTTCACCGTGACGGAAAGCATCGATCTTTTAATTATTTTATAATTTCCTTCACTGAGTCTGCCGAGTTTATACAGTTCGTTTTTTTCGAGAGCCGAAAGATATCCGACTCTGCCGAGATTTACTCCGACGACGGGTATGCCGTAAACGGCTGCTTTTTTTGCGCGGTCGATAAGAGTGCCGTCTCCGCCTAAAACGATGAGAAAATCGATATTTTCATACAGACGCTCTTCGTCCTCGACCTTCTCAGCGCCGGCGATCTCACAGTAGGAAGCGGGTATCTTTACCGTGCCGCCGCAGTTGTTTATTATTCTCGCGGCTTCTTTAATCAGTTCGGACGCTTCCGGCTTATACATATTTGCCGTTATTGCAAAACGGGACATCTTACGCTCCTTGATCTTTAATGAAATATGCGAGGAATTCGGTATTGCCGTCGCCGCCTTTTATCGGCGAGACGATCAGCCCTTTGTTAATAAGGCTGTGATCGCGGCAGAATCGTATTATGCGGTCGCAGACCGGTTTATGATACTCCGGCTTTGCGATACCGTTTTTGCCGACGCCGGCGCGTCCCGCTTCGAACTGCGGTTTTATGAGCGAAACGAACCGTCCCCCGGTCTTGAGGATTTTCACGACGTTCGGGATTATGAGAGTCTGGGAAATGAACGATACGTCCATAACGACGATATCGCATAACTCGCCTATGCGTTCATAAGAGAGATCTCTGGCGTTGCAGCCTTCGATATTTATAACGCGGCCGTCGGATCGAAGCGACCGGTCGAGCTGATCTCTTCCGCCCTCAATCGCATATACCTTTGCCGCGCCTCTCTGAAGCAGGCAATCTGTAAATCCGCCGGTAGACGCTCCTATATCGGCGCATACAAACCCCGTCACGTCGATATTGAACGCCTCAAGAGCGCCTTCGAGCTTATATCCGCCGCGGCTTACGTATTTAGGCAGGTCGCCTCTGATCTCTATAATATCCTCTTCTCCGATCGGTTCAGAAGGCTTTGAGATCATTTTTCCGTTTACGTAAACGGAGCCGTTTTTTATAAGCTGAGACGCCGCGCTTCTGCTTTTTGCGTAGCCTTTATCATAAAGAAAAACGTCCGCTCTCATATTTGCCTACTTTCTTTTGAAGAAGGAAAGGAATTTCGATACGCTGAGAACGATATTATAGCTTTTTCTGATACCTACCGATTTGCCGAGAGCCTTGCCTCCCACCGTGATGCCGGTTATCAGAGACGTGATTATGAGGTTTGCGACGAATTCTCTATCCGGATCGGAAAACAAACTGATTATTATAGCCGCGCCGGTCGAACCGGAAACGACGCCCGCTATATCGCCGACGATATCGGCGCAGATGTTATTAACCTTTTCAGCGTTTCTGATAAGAGATACTGCTACGGTCCCGGCTTTGAGTTTACGCGCCGACATTGAAAGAAAAGGCTTGATATCTGCGGTCGTAACGGCTATCGCTATCACGTCGAAGGTAATATTGATAAGTATGAAGATCAGTAAAACGATGAAAGCGGCGACGAGGTTCAGTTTTTCAAGCACCGAATTCGATATCAGCGAGAGAAGGACCGAACCGGCTACGCTTATAAGCACGGCTTTTATGAACCAGCTCCAGTCTGCCGATCTTTTCTGTTTTGATTTCTTTTTATCGCGGTTTTTTCGCGGTTTTTCGTCTGAGTTGTCCAACGCGGACTCCTTTCAAAAATATAAGACGGTAACAGACTGCGTAAACCTTGCGGTATGAGGTCGAGTACTATTTCAGCATCTTCCGCCTCTCGTTACCGATCGGCGGTTACCCATTAAGGAAGAAGCCCGCCCGTCGCCGAAGCGGGGACTCGATTGCCTTTGGGACTCCCGCACTGCAATCCGCAGTCTGCCTTATTTTCATAAACAGCCTAGGGGATTTCCCCGATCAAGAGGTAGACCGATTTAGCCTCTTTTGCAGCGACGGTTTCAGAAAGCAATAGCTTTGCCGCCCGGCCAAGGCAAGCAAAGCTTGGATCCTTCATTCGCCGGCACCACTCAAGGCAGGCTACACTATCCACAGCAACAAAACGTACCGCGCGATAGGTTTAATCCCCTGCCCGTAATATGTTTCCGAATGTCGTCAATACCACAGACAGAGGCCTCCACGGTAAGAGGGTCGCCACCGTATGCCGTTACGGCACGCCCTCAGACCTATCTCCCAGCACCCACCCCTAACTGGGCGTAAGAAGCAAGCACAAGGAGCTTCATCGATATGCCCTTTGACGGATTTTTAGGCCCGTTTTCAAACGATTTCTCTCAAACTAGGATACTGCACCGTCGAATTATGATTATAACATAAAATTTCAAAATTTCAATAGCAAATGCAAAAAATATGCAATATTATTTTATAAAAATTCAATTTTATATGTTTCTGTTCAGCAAAAAGTCAGCAAGATCGAGCAGATCTTTGCTTTTTTCACCGTATTTTCTTATTGCGTCTTTTGCTTTTTCGGTCAGTTCTTCCGCAAGCTTCTGCGCTTTTTCAAGGCTCATAAACGACAAAACGGTAGTTTTTCCGTTTTCGGCGTCGCTTCCTACCGGCTTGCCGAATACGGCTTCGTCCGCGGTAACGTCGAGTATATCGTCGCGGATCTGAAACGCTCTGCCTATGCACGAAGCGTATATATCGGCGCTTTCATACGTCTCTTTATCTTCGCATCCGGCAGCGATGAGACCGAGCTTTGCGGCCCATCTTATCAGCGCCCCCGTCTTCAGCTCGTTCATTTTCTCGTATTCCCTTTTATCGAGCTTTCTTTCCTCACCGATAAGGTCCATGACCTGACCGCCG
>CACYEW010000054.1 GCA_902773455.1 uncultured Ruminococcus sp. | reverse complement strand
GGATTAGCCTGGATATCGGAAATGCTGAGAACGGATACTCCGTCTCCCGTCGTTCCGGAATTTGATTCGAATATCGCGTCAAGTCCGCGCCCCATTGCTTTCTTTTTCATAAGTCCTCCGATGAATGTTCCACGTGGAACAAATTATTCTGTGCGCTCCGGAAAGTTCCACGTGGAACATCAGAGCCTTTTAAGTATATCTTTTGCGGCGGCGTTGTAGGCTTCCGTGCCTTTGCCGTGCCTGTCGTAATACTGGATAGGTTCGCCGAAGCCGGGAGCTTCGGATATCTTCACGCTCCGAGGTATGATCGTCGGTATCAGCCTGTCCGCGTAATACTTTTTGAGCTCAGCCGCGACCTCCTGGGAAAGATTGAGCCGCCCGTTATACATCGTTATAAGTATCCCGGTCAATTCAAGAGAAGGGTTATATCTTCTTTTTATCTCTTTTACCGTCATAAGCAGCTGAGTGAGCCCTTCAAGCGAAAAGTATTCGCAAAGCATCGGCACGATGATCCCGTCGGCGCAAACGAGAGCGTTGACGGTAAGCAGTCCGAGCGAGGGCGGACAGTCGATAATAACGATATCGAATCTGTCTTTCACGGCGTCGATCGCCTTTTTCAGCCTTTTTTCGCGGTTTTCCGCGTCTACAAGCTCAAATTCGGCGCCTGCAAGGTTAATATTTGACGGAATGATGAACAAATTATCGAATCCGGTAGGTATTACGGCGGCAGAAGGATCGGCGCGCGAAATAAGAACGTCGTAAGCGGAAGCGCGGATATTCTTCTTGTTTATGCCCACGCCGCTCGTGGTGTTGCCCTGCGGATCGCAGTCGACGAGAAGCACCTTTTTGTTCATAAGCGAAAAAGCGGCGGCGATGTTTATCGCGGACGTTGATTTTCCTACGCCGCCCTTCTGATTGGCGAAAGCGAGAATTTTACTCATTTGTTGCCTCCCCGTGAGCCGAAAACGTCTGTATTATCTTTCTGGGACAAACCTCCGCGCATTTTCCGCAGGAAACGCACTTCGCGTAATCGATTGAGGCGAGGTTGTCTTCAACGGTGATGGCGCCGTGCTCGCAGGCTTTTACGCAGAGGCGGCAGCCGATACAGCCGGCTTCGCATATCTTGCGCAAAGAAGCGCCTTTTTCGGGCGAGGAACAGCCGACCCATACGCGGGCGTTAAAAGGAATAAGCTTGATTATGTGTTTCGGGCAGTAAGAAGCGCATACTCCGCAGCCCGTGCATTTCTCGTAATCGACGTACGCGACGCCGTCTTTGAGCGAGATCGCCGAAAAAGGGCAGTGAACGACGCACGAACCGAGGCCGAGACAGCCGTAACGGCACGTTTTATCGCCTCCGCCGAGCTTTACGGCGGCGTTGCAGTCTGATTCGCCCTCGTAAACGTATTTTATCTGCGCCTTGCCCGTCGTACCGCAGCAGATGACCTGGGCCCTCATTCTGTCGGGGTCTTCGGCTTTTACTCCGAGTATCCCGGCGATGACGGCGGCGGTCTTAGCGCCGCCCACGGGGCAGGAATTCGGAGCCGCTTCGCCTTTGGCTATCTTTATCGCAAGGGCTTCGCAGCCGGAATTTCCGCATCCGCCGCAGTTGGCTCCGGGAAGAGCCTCTTTGATTTTTTCAACGGTTTCATCCTTTTTGACCTCGAAAATCCTGCCCGCAAGCGCAAGAAGCGCGCCGCAGACGAGTCCGAAGCCCAAAAACCAGAGAACAGGTAACAGTATTTCCATATCACACCATAATGATTAAAAGTAATAATATATCGTTATACGTTGAAGCCGGAGAAGCCGGAGAAGATCATGGCGATGAGTCCCGCCGCGATAAGCGCGATGGGCATTCCGCGGAAGGCGCGGGGCGGAGAAGAGAGCTGCATACGTTCTCTGACGCCCGCGAATATGACGATGGCCGCCATAAATCCGAGACCGGAGCTGAATCCGTAGAAAACGGAGCGTAAAAACGAATAATCCTGCTGAATATTGATCAGAGCGACGCCGAGAACGGCGCAGTTCGTTGTGATCAGCGGCAGATATATACCGAGCGAAGCGTAGAGCGCCGGTATGAATTTCTTCAGAAACATCTCGATCAGCTGAACGAGCGACGCGATTATGAGAATAAAGGCGACTGTCTTCAGATATTCGAGCCCGTAGGGGATCAGAACGTAGTGATATACGCACCACGTCGCCGCGGAAGAGAGCGTCATAACGAAAATGACGGCGAAGCTCATGCCGACGGCTTTGTCGGTCTTATCGGAAACTCCGAGAAACGGGCAGATGCCCATGAATTTTATGAAAACGAAGTTCTGCGTAAGCACCGCGGTAAGGAGGATCACGAGTATTTCTTTCATACGGTCTCCTCCTCAGACGGTTTTTCGGCGCGATCAGCGAGCGCAAGCGCGGCGTTTGCCTCTTTTTTGCGCTTTCTTTCGTTCACGTCGTATTTTATCTTGTTGGTGATCGCCACGAGCACGCCGAGAGTGAAGAACGCTCCGGGCGCCATTATGAATATCGTCGCGGGGCTGTAAGCCTCGGGAGTCACCTTCATGCCGAACCACGTGCCGGCGCCGATTATCTCGCGCACCGAACCGATGAGGAACAGCGCGCCGGTGAAGCCGAGCCCCATCGCGATACCGTCGACGAAGGAAGGGAAGACCTTGTTTTTCGACGCGAACGCTTCGGCTCTTGCCAGAATTATACAGTTTACGACGATAAGCGGTATGAAAATGCCGAGCGCGGCGTTCAGCGCCGGCAAAAACGCCTTCATAAGCAGCTCCGTTGCCGTTACGGCGCCGGAAATGATGACGATGAACGCGGCGATACGCACCTGAGAAGGTATGATCTTACGCAAGAGCGAGATCACCGTGTTTGAAAACGCGAGCACCGCCGTGACGGCGAGCCCCATTCCGAGCGCGTTCTTCGCGCTCGTTGTGGTCGCAAGCGTCGGACACATACCTATGAACTGTATGAAGGTGGGGTTGTTCGTGACGAAACCCTCTTTGAACCGTTCTTTTATAACGCTTAAAAATCCGCTCACGAGATCACCTCCCATTTGATAACGTTTATCCGGACGTCGGGGATCTGCACTTCGAAGAGAGGAGCGACCGCGTCAAGCGCCGCGTTGACGCCCGCCGCAACGGCTTTGGACGATATCGTGGCGCCGGATATGGCGTCGACGTTGCCGCCTATCACCGCCTCTTCGGTAATGCCGTTGAATCCCTGCCTGAAAGCCGGCTCGTCGATACGCGCTCCGAGACCGGCGGTCTCGGAATGGCTGACGATCTCAAGTCCTTTGACGGAATTGCCGGTATCTATTCCGACGGTCATGTTTATTTCTCCGCCGTAGCCGCTTCCGACCGTCACGTTGACGGCGTAACCGGCAAACCCGACCGCGCTTTTGACTTTATACATCGCCTTTATCTGAGGATCCGCGTCTTCGGGAATATCGATCGGAGATATCTGCGCCGCTTCGGGGAATATGGAGTATACAGCCTCCGTTTTCGCCCTCTCTTCGGCTTCCGCTATCGGCGCCGCCGTTACGGAATGCACGAATCCGAGCATCAGAGCGATGAGAGCGCATATCACCGTAAGGACGAGAGGCGGCAGGACAACCGTTTTGAACGTGCTCATTCAGCCTCGCCTCCTTTCGCTTTTTTCGGCTTTTTCGGTTTTTCGGGCTTTACGTGACCGAAAGGCGTCGGTTTCGTATATTTGTCGATGAACCAGACGAAAAGGTTCATTATCAGTATCGCGAACGATACGCCCTCGGGATAGCCGCCGAAATAGCGGATGAGCACCGTAAGGGCTCCGCATCCGACTCCGTATATGATCTGGCCGATCGGCGTGCAGGGCGAGGTGGTGTAATCCGTCGCCATAAAGAACGCGCCGAGGAACAGAGCGCCCGAGAATACGGAAGCGACGGCGTAATGAACGTCCTGATCTCCGAGCGGGAAGAAATAGGTAAGAGCGAAGACCGTGCCGATGAAAGCGAGCGGGATGCGTACCGAGATCACTTTTCTAATTATAAGGAACAGACCTCCGGCAAGCAGCAGCAAAGCCGAGACCTCGCCTATACAGCCGGGCTGTTTACCGATGAAAAGATCGATTATCGGTATGCCCGGCAGGGCTCCCGCGTTGAGCGAAGCGAGCGGCGTGGCGGTCGATACCGCGTCGATATCGGACGAAAACAGCGGAAGAGCCGTTTTCGGGGTGGTAAAGTACGTCATTTCGCCTGCCCACGAGAAGAGAAATACTCTCGCGCACAAAGCCGGGTTGAGGAAATTCTTGCCTATGCCGCCGAAAAGCTGCTTCACTATCACTATGGCGAACACGCCTCCGACCGCCGGCATCCAGAGCGGAACGCTGACGGGAAGGTTGAGAGCGAGAAGCAGACCGGTCACGACCGCCGACAGGTCGTTTATCGAAAATTTCAGTTTGAGTACAAGCGCCGACAAAGCTTCGGCGCAGACGCACGATACTATGCTGACGATCATGATCATAAGCGCGCGCAGACCGAACTGGTATACGCCCCAGACCGCGGCGGGCAGGAGCGCGATGATCACGCAGAGCATGAGAGACGGCGTCGTTTCTCTGCTTCTTATATGTGGATTCGGCGAAACTGTCAGCATTTTGTCAAATTCAGCCGTCGAATCGGGCAGTGGATGTTTTTTCACGGGTTCACCTCAGCTTTTCTTTGCGCGGTTTTCTTTGATCCTGACTTTAGCCGAGCGTATCAGCTGTACTATCGGCACCCGGCCGGGGCAGACGTACGTGCAGCTGCCGCATTCGACGCAGGACATAACGCCGAATTTTTCGCACATATCGAAATTATAGGTCCTCGAAAACGAGGCGAGATACGTCGGCATGAGGTGCATCGGACAGACTCCGACGCATTTTCCGCATCTTATGCAGGCGCTTCTGTGTTCATACTCCGTTGTGGCGGACGCGGAGAGGAGAAGAGCGGCTGACGTACCCTTTGAGACGGGAGAGCGGATATCCCACTGCGCCTGCCCCATCATAGGACCGCCGAAGATTATCTTTTTCGGGGGCTTGACGAGTCCGCCGCAGAAATCAACGAGATCGGAAAGCGGAGCGCCTATCGGGCAGAGGATGTTTTTCGGTTCCTTTACGCAGTCGCCGTCTACGGTGACTATCCTCTCGCAGAGCGGTATGCCGTAAGCCACGGCGCGGAAAACGGCGGCGGTGGTTTCGGTGTTGAAAATGACGCATCCGACGTCCGCGGGAAGCTTGCCCTGCGGTATCATGACGTTATAGATCGCGAAAATGAGCTGCCTTTCGTCGCCCTGGGGGTATTTCGTCTTCATTTTGCGGACCGTGAACATCTGATTGCCGGAGAGTTTTTTGGTAAAGAGGCGTATAGCTTCTTTTTTATTGTCTTCTATCGCGATATCGCATCTGCGAAGACCGAGCGCTTTCATAAGGAGCTTGGCGCCGTTTATCACCGCGTCGGGATCCTCGATCATAAGGCGGTAGTTCGCGCAGATATAAGGCTCGCATTCGCAGCAGTTTATTATAAGATGTTTTACCTTTCCCGCCGCGGAATTTATCTTGGCGTACGAAGGGAAGGTGGCGCCGCCCATACCGGAAATACCCGCGTCGCGGACGCGTTCGATTATCTGTGCGGCTGAAAGCTCGGATAAAGGACCGTCAAAACCGCGTACCGACGGATCAGGAGTGTTCTGCCCGTCGTTTTCGATAATGACCGTTTGTTTTTCGACGTTATCGGGCGTAACGCTTTTTGTGATCTCTTTCACCGTTCCGGAAATACTGCTGTGTACCGGCACGCCGAGACCGGACGTTATCTTGCCGATGCACTGATATTTGTAAACGTGATCGCCGACGGCTACGGTCGGGGTGCAGTGAACGCCGATGTGCTGCGACATACTGAGCCGTATCGATTCCGGCGGCGGCAGCAGCTCTATCGGTTTGTCCTTTGCGTTTTTATTCTCGCGCGGATGTATCCCGCCGATAAAAGTCAGAGACATTTTACTCTCCTCTTGCTGAAATGTATACTATATTATTATAAATATACCACAAATTATTGTAAATTGCAACACCGTATATTCTTTTTTTGTTGAAAATAATTGAAATTTTTCGGAAAGGCCAAAGAAAAATTGCAAATCAAGGCGCCGCATACGGTACACCCGACACTCGCTTCGTTTTTGCCGGGAACCCCCGCGGGCGACGGGGTCGCAGTTATATACGGCTTCGCCGTGTGAAATCCGACTTCGTCGGATGAAATCGCTTTGCGATGAAATCCGGCTAACGCCGGGCTAAGGTGTCGCTATGCGACTTTCTTTGCGGCTCTGCCGCCCTTGGGGATTCCCACCCCTGCGCTCACTTCGTTCGCAACCCCCAAACCCCCTTAACCCCTCCCGGATTCGCTTCGCTCTATCCGGGGCGCGCCGCCCCCGTATGAAGAATACGGGGAGGAGGGGGAGTGCGGGGGATTCAGGGGGTGGGTGGGGGTTCCCCCGCAAGCGGATAGGACCGCAGTGATATACGGCGGTGCTGTTCTTGGGGGTGCCCACCCCTACAACCTCCAAACCCCCTTAACCCCTCCCAAAGTCGTTACACTCTCTTTGGGGCGCGCTCAGCAAATTGAAAAGGGCGTTTTTCAAGATTGCTTTATAACGGGACCGCGCTGAAAAATAAAAGATCCGGTCAGACTGATCCGGATCTTAAATGTTTTATTTCATTCTGTAAATAAAGTAAGGTCTGCCGAGAGGGGCGACGTCGCCTTTGTCGTAAAAATCTTCGACCGACGTATATTTTTCCGTGCTGTCCGCGGCTTTGAAAAGTATATCTTTTTCCGCGCCGAGCGTGCCGAGCGGTATCTCATACGTTACGGCTTTTTCACTCGCCTTACATACGATATCCGCGGCGGGCGTACGCTCAAAACCGTCGGAAAGCGAGTAAAGCTTATCGTCGGAAGCCAGGAACGTGCCTTTTTCCGTCTTGATAAACAGTACCATGAAATCGCCTTCGCCCTTGCCTTTGAGCGCGTCTTTCGCTTTGACCGTAAACGTTATTTTCCCGTCTTTGCGCGTGACGTCTACCCGCACTATCGCGTTTCTGCCGGTCTTGTTGACGTAACGCGTGCCGTAGCCTTCGTTGTCTCGCGCAAACGCGCCGTCGTCGGGCAGATCGTATACGGCTGTCTCGCCTTCGGCGTGAGCGGGGATCGGAGCGAAGCCTTTGTATTTTCTGACGTATGAAATGAACTGCATGAAATAGTTGTCGAAATAGCCGCCGCGCATCATTTC
>CACYEW010000053.1 GCA_902773455.1 uncultured Ruminococcus sp. | reverse complement strand
GGTAGGATTCGATGACCCTCTGGCTTACGATATATCTGTTGTAAAGCACCCACTCGGTGAAATACGCGTTTTTGGTCTTCTTCTTCGAGTATTTGTCCCAGTCGCCGCGCTTGGTGTCTCTCGGAGCGTCGAGCTCTTCGAACGAAGCGAACGAGGTGCCGTATTTTTTGTTGACGTTTTCTATCGTGCCGTAGGATTGCTTCAGCCAGTCGGCAAAGCCCGCGATCATTTTGACGTTATAGTCGCCGACGGATTTCGCGCCGGAGTCTATTTCATGCTCGTGTACGGGCGAAACGGCGACCGTGAATTCGGGGGCTTTTCTGTAAAGCGTAGCAAGCTCCTGCAGATACGTGCGTCTCGTCCAGTAGTTGAGTCTGTCGAGAGCCGGAATGAACGGAGCGTAAGAGCCGTTATAGAACGAAGCGCCGAGCTCGAGATAGTCGTTTCTTTCACCCTTCTTCGTGAGCGTGGCGTACGCGTAGGTACCGGTGTCGGGATCGACGTAATTTATCAGATGTCCCATACTCGCGGTCTTGCCCCAGCGGTGCGTTCCGCAGGGCTCCCACATATTGTACTGCCTGTTATATTTCGCTCTCTCGTCTCCGCCGACGCCTACCGTAAACAGCGAGATATCGTTTGTTCTTACGGTTTGAGTACGCGTGTTCGAAAGGCGCATCATCGCCGTCGTGCCGTACTCGAGTCTCGTGTGCCAGAAAACGCCTTTTTTGATGTATTCGGTATTCTTCGTCGCTTTCGTTGAGAAGAAGCAGTTTTCGCGCTGACCCACGTTCACGACCGTCGTCTTGCCGTCTTTTATCTCGGTTATCTCCGAAAACGCGAGATGCTCGTCGGTCGCGTTATACGTCGCGGCGTATCCGCCGAAAGCGGACGCGTAAACGCCGTTGTATTCGCCCGATCCGAGGTCGATCTTCGTGACCGAGCCGTTTTTGTATTCGTAAGCTTCTTTGGCGCTGAACACGATAAGCCCTTCGTCGGAGCCGCTCAGGCGGTCGGGCGATAGGGATACGGGCCCCGATTTGACGGGAGATTCCGTATCGAACACGAACGAGCCGTCTTTTGCCGAGTAGAATTCGATTTTGCCGGGTTCGTTTCTGCTCACGACGGCGAAGCAGTCGTCGCCGCCCTTGAAAGCGCCCGCGGCTATCGAATAAGGAGCTTTGGAGGAAGGCGATACGCTGAATTTGAAAGCGCCGTTCGCGTCGTAAACGCGCAGAACGTTTGTATCGCCTTCAAAGGGAGCGGTGAGGATGTTGAACGAACCGTCCGCGATGCCGCACGCCACCTGAACGCCGCCTTTTACGGACGCGGGATAAGCGTTCCACTGCGTGTGCAGAGTCTGATAAACGTCGAACACGCGGACAACGGTATAATTGTCCGCGGAAGGACCCTGACCGGCGACGATCGCCGGTCCGAGAGCGACTCTCGATCCGACGCCCTGGCTTGCGTAAGCGGCGACGTTCGCGTTCTGATCAAGCTCCGGGAACGTATAAGCCGTGACGTTGTTGTCGCCGAGCTTGAATATGTTCGGGATATCAACGAACATATTCACCGAATATTTGTCAAGATCGTTTTCGTCAAGAAACAGCTTTTCGCCTTCAAGCGCGATATAGTATCCGCGAAGAGGATCGAAAGCCTGACCGCACGAGAAGGTCACTATGCCGGTATCCGTATAGTATACCGTGAGTCCGGTGAGTCTGCCCGCGTCCTTTACGTTTATGTAATGCAGATCCGCGTAACTGTCGGAGCTTTGTATATAAATCTTTGAAATGCGCGTTTCGACGGCGGCAGGCTCGCCTCCGTCCGCGGTAAGCAGAGCCTCTGTATCGGTACAGACGACGCTGTTATTGCCGAATCTGAGCTCCGATACCGTTTTGCCGTCTTTGACGTCGGAAACGTATTCGCCGCCGATAAATTCCGCTATCGTCGCAAGAGCGATGAAATTGCCGTCTTCGGCGTAAAGCAGCGGTATATCGAGAGCGGTCTTCTTACCGAGCACGTAAGCGGCGTCGTAATCTTTTCCGGCTTTGAAAAGAATTATCTTATCGAAGACCGAATCAAAAGCCTCTTTCTGCAGACTTGCCGAACCGTAACCGTTTTTCAGGATCGAATTCAGATTGACTGTGATCGACTTCATTTCAGCCGGTTTTACGATCTGCGGCAGCTCGAGTTTATCCGAAATTCTGACCATAACTGCGGGTCCCTCCGTTTCTTCCGCCGGATCCGTTTCCGGCTCTTCCGTTACCGGCGTTGTTGCTTCGGTCTGATCAGGCGTTCCGGTCGTTGCCGCGGGAACGGTCGTGTCGCTGCATCCGGCGGACAGCAGGAAAAGCGCCGAAAGAAACGCACAGAACAGACATTTGCCGATTTTTCCGATCTTCATGATTATTCTCCTTGTAAGTATTCTATCCGGGGATATTATATCAAAAACGGTGCGCGTTTGTCAATACTTTAATTTGATTATAGTGATAAGTAAAATAAAAAAACACGCCGAAACGTGTTTTTTATCCGATTATCGTGTAAACGCGATCTTCAGAGACGAACCCTTCTTCGTGCCCGCCGCGGCGTAGATCGCGCCGTTTTCGTAATATATACCGGTCCAGACCGACGATTCGCCGTCCGGAGTGCCGAATATGTTCTCGGCGGAGGTAAACGAATCGGAGGTCAGGTCACGCGCCGCCGTACCGTCTGAAACGATGAATTTCATAACGCTCGTACCGTCGCCTTTGACCGTCGCGTCTTCGTCGGTCTGAAAGCTTATCACGAGCCTGCCGTCGGGAAGACATACGACTCCCGGCGCCGCGGCTTTCGATCCTTTCGTTCCCGGAGTATATACGGTGACCGGTTCGCCCCAGCGTCCGCCGTCCTCCGAGTACAGCATTTTAAGAACGAACGGGTGCCCGACGTAACGCTCTGCGGAGCTTTCGATCACGCAAACGTAACCGCCGTCAGACGTTTTACAGACTACCGGCATACCGTCGCGCGAATCGTGTTTTTCTCCGTTGCTGACGATTTTGCGCCCGGTCCATATCTTGCCGTTCCATACCTTGCACTCAATGTTCTGCATTCCGGTAACGGAGGGGTGATCGTTTGCGTAAAAACAGTATAACCTGTCGCCGATGCGTATGAGATAAGGCTCCCATACTCCGCCGCGGCCGCCGGCGTCGGTGTATTCACATACGGTGGAGTGGTTTACCCACGTTCTGCCGCCGTCGTCGGACGCGCTTACGCGCAGAGAAGTGTACCGTACGCCGTTTTTATCGGAAGTGGCCCGGTATGCGAGATACAGTCTCTCTCCGTCAAGATAAAAATTGACGTTCGCGCAGTTGAGATCGGGATAAAACGAAGCGGTAACGGGATCTTTCCAGCTGAGTCCGCCGTCTTCGCTTCTGAAAACTCTGATCCCTTTCGACGTCTCAACTCCCGCAAGCAGCGCCCCGTCCGCCGAGCATACTCTCGGCGCCCACGAAT
>CACYEW010000052.1 GCA_902773455.1 uncultured Ruminococcus sp. | reverse complement strand
CCGGCAAAGGTCACGGTCAGAGCGCTCGACAGAAACGGCACGGAATTCGAGCTTGAAGGCGAGGGACTTCTCGCCCGCGCGATATGCCACGAGACGGATCATCTCGACGGCAAGCTGTTTTACGACAAAGCCGTCAGAATGCTCTCGCCCGACGAACTGGAATAAAACGATGAACGAAAGAATAATGTTTTTCGGTACGCCCGAATTTGCCGAAAAAATACTCGACGCGCTGATAACGTCCGGCGAAAACGTCGTCGCCGCGTTCACGAGGCAGGATAAACCGAAGGGCAGAGGTTATCAGATGTCGAAGCCGCCCGTGAAAGAATACGCCGAAGCGCACGGGATACCCGTGTTTCAGCCGACGTCGCTTCGTAACGGTGAAGCGGTGCAGACCGTAAAAAGCTTTGAGCCGGATATGATAATCACGGCGGCGTACGGGCTGATACTGCCGCCCGCGGTGCTTGAGATACCGCGCCTCGGCTGTATCAACGTACACGGCTCGCTTCTGCCGGAATACAGAGGCGCCGCGCCCGTGCAGAGATGCATAATGGACGGCAGGACCGTTACCGGAGTTACGGTGATGAGAATGGACGAGGGCTGCGATACGGGCGATATGATCGCGAAAGCGGAGATACCGATACCCGACGGTATGAACTGCGGCGGACTTTTCGACGAAATGGGAAGAGTCGGATCGGAGCTTCTTCTGAAGGTCCTTCCCCGTATCAAAGCCGGTACGGCGGAATACGAAAAGCAGGATCACGAAAAAGCGACCTACGCGCAGAAGATAGACAAAAGCGAGCTTATACTCGATTTTGCAAAGCCCGCGAAGAAGCTTCACGATACCGTGCGCGGAGTTTATCCGTATCTCGTCTGCGGCTGCGTTCAGAACGGATCGAAGGGCAGACGCGGTCTGCGCGTGACGGAAACGGCTTATTCCGACGAAAACTCAGGCAAAGCGCCCGGCACCGTAGTATGTACCGACGCGAAAAAAGGCATAATAGGCGTTGCATGCGGTACCGGTACGTTATATATCAAAAATCTGATACCGGAAGGCAAAAAGGCGATGAGCGCGGGCGATTACGTCCGCGGCAGACAGATCGCCGTAAACGATATACTTTCAGGAGAATGATCATGCCGTATTACACCATTGGCGGTTATCTTTCTTATCTTCTATATATGCTTCCGGCGTATCTGATCGTACTGTTCGTTCAGCTGCGTCTCAAATCGGTAGTGTCGAAGTATTCGGCGGTGCAGGTGAAGTCCGGTATGACCGGCGAGGAATCGGCGCGTCTCGTCGCCTCCCGCGGCGGCGCGGCCGGAATATCGGTCGTGCCGGTGAGCGGTCAGCTGACGGATAATTTCAACCCCTCGAACAACACGATAAGTCTTTCGACGCCGGTCTACGGTGTAAGAAGCGTTACGGCGGTCGGCGTAGCGGCTCACGAAGCCGGTCACGCCGTTCAGTACGCGGAGGATTACGGTCCGGCGAAGCTGAGATCGGCAACGGTGAAGATATGCAATATAGGCTCGCGTCTTTCCCTGCCGTTGATATTCATAGGCATGATCTCTTCGATAGAGGCGCTGATATACGCGGGCATAATCTGCTTTTCGGCGGTCGTGTTCTTTCAGCTCGTCACGCTGCCGGTGGAATTCAACGCGAGCAGACGTGCGGTGGCGATACTCGGGCAGAGCGGAACGCTTACCGATGAAGAGCTTAAGGGCGTCAGAAAAGTGCTGAACGCCGCCGCGATGACTTACGTCGGCGCGCTTGCCCAGTCGGTATTCCAGATAATGTACTATTTGTCGCGTGTGAGAAGAAAGTGATGGAAGATAAAAAAGGTTATTCCGCAAGAGAGCTCGCCGTGCTGTCGCTGTGCAGACTTGAACGCGAGGGCAAATACGGGTCGCTCGAGGCGGACGCGGCGATAAAGAAATTCGGGCTCGAAGGCTCAGAACGGGCGCTTTATACGAGGCTGTTTTACGGCGTTACGGAAAGAAGACTCACTCTCGATTTCGTAATAAACGCGTATTCGAACAGAAAAATCGACGAAATGAGCCTCGAAATGAGGAATATTCTGAGAGTTTCCGCGTATCAGATACTGTATCTCGACCGCGTTCCCGATTATTCAGCCGTGAACGAGGGCGCGGAGCTTGCGAAAAAATACGAAAGAAGATCTGCGTCGGGCTTCGTGAACGCCGTGCTTCGCCGGATATGCGCCGAGGGCGCGCCGGAGGTGCCGAAAAAAGACGAAGCGGAGTACCTTTCGATAAAGTATTCGGTGCTTCGGAGCACGGTAGGGATATATCTTGACGAATTCGGCTTTGACGCGACGGAAAAGCTTCTGCGATCGCTTTTTTCACCGCAGTATATCACCCTGCGCGTGAATACTCTGAAAATAAGCAGGGAAGAACTGAGAGATAAGCTGACCGCCGCCGGTATCGGATGCGAGCCGACGAAAACGAGCCCGTTCGGCTTGCGGCTTTTGCAGCATACGGATACGCAGACGCTTTTCGGACATATCAAAGGTCTTGCATACGTCGAAGACGAAGCGAGTCAGATCGCCGTCGCGTCTCTCGATCCAAGGCCGGGTATGACCGCAGCCGACGTCTGCGCCGCTCCCGGAGGCAAGACTGTTTCAGCCGCGATATGCATGGAAAACGAAGGCGTCATATACGCCTCGGATATACATAAGAATAAACTCAGACTTATAGAAAAAACGGCGGACGAATGCGGCGTCGGCATTATAAAGACCGAATGCCGCGACGCAAAAACGGTAAACGAAGCTCTCGTCTGCAAATGCGACAGAGTGCTTTGCGACGTGCCGTGCTCGGGGCTCGGCGTACTCGGCAAAAAGCCGGATATGAGGTACAAAGAGGTCGCCGACAGACAAAGACTCATACAAACGCAGAGAGAAATACTGAAAGCCTCTTCGGCTTATCTTAAACCGAACGGCATACTCGTCTATTCGACCTGCACCCTGTGCGGAGACGAAAACGGCGGAAACGTTGACGCTTTCTTAAATAATGAAAAAGATTTTAAAAAAATAAACGAACGAACGCTTTTACCGCATGAAGACGGCACGGACGGCTTTTATATCGCGGTTATCGCGAAAGTGAGGTAAGTATGAGACCGGATATTCTGTCAATGTATGAAGAAGAACTCGCGGAGTATATCGTTTCGATAGGCGAAGAAAGATACCGGGCAAAACAGCTTTACAAATGGCTTCACGCCGGATATCCGCTCGCATTTATGAGCAATATCCCTAAAAAAATGAAGGAAAAGCTGGTCGAGAGAGCGCTTATTCCGTCCGTCACCGTGGAGACGAAACAGGTCTCCTCCGACGGCACGATAAAATATCTGTTCCGCTGCTACGACGACGAGTATATCGAAAGCGTGTTCATGAGACACGATTACGGCAATACCGTCTGCGTTTCGAGCCAGGTCGGATGCCGTATGGGATGCAAATTCTGCGCTTCCACCATAAACGGCAGAAAAAGAAATCTTTTCGCCTCCGAAATGCTCTCGCAGATATACGAGGCCCAGAACGATACGGGCGAAAAGGTATCGAACGTCGTGATCATGGGTATGGGCGAGCCGTTCGACAATTACGATAACGTCGTAAGGTTCATAAGACTTCTGAACAGCGAAAGCGGCATGAATCTCAGCTGCCGCCGTATATCGCTCTCGACCTGCGGTATAGTTCCGGGAATCCAAAGGTTTGCCGACGAAGGTCTGCCGGTAACGCTTTCGGTATCTCTTCACGCGCCGGATGACGACAAAAGAAACGCTATAATGCCCGTCAATAAGAAATACTGCATAGCGGAGCTTTTAGCCGCGTGCCGCGGGTATTATGAAAAGACCGGAAGAAGGATCAGCTTCGAGTACGCCCTGATCGACGGAAACAACAACTCCCCTGAAGACGCTCAGGCTCTTGCGGACCTGCTGAAGAAAGGTCTTTCGGATACGGTGATACACGTCAATCTGATCCCCGTGAACGACGTTGCGGAACGCGGCTTCAAGCGCGGAAGCAAGGCTAAGACCGAAAAATTCGTCTCGGTGCTTGAAAGAAACGGCGTGAACGCCACGGTGAGAAAGAGGATGGGCGCCGATATCGACGCCGCCTGCGGTCAGCTCCGGGCGAGGAAAATTTAATAAAAGTTCATACATAGTGTTAATTGATACGGTATAATAAAGCAGAATCCATTATTCGGAAAGGATGGAATATGAAGTTTTTCGGATACAGCGATATAGGCAGGCGCCGCCCGACCAATCAGGACAGGTTTCTGATCAGGCAGTTTGAAGACGGCTTTTGCGTATGCGCGGTCTTTGACGGTATGGGAGGCGCCAAAGGCGGCGAAGAAGCGAGCAGCATCGCCTGCGGGACGTTTGAAGAGAGCGTCTCAAAGTCGCTTGCGGAAGGCCTTGAAGAAGGCGAGCAGCTCACGCGCACTTTTGCGGAAAAGGTACTCTGTACGGCGGCTGAAGCGGCAAACAGCGCCGTCTATGCGAGAAGTACGGATCCTTCTCTGAAAGGACTCGGCACCACTGTCGTCGCGGCGGCGGTGACCGACGGCTTTATCGTCGCGATCAACGTGGGCGACAGCCGCCTGTACGAGATCGGCTCCGGCTCCATACGTCAGATCAGCAAGGACAATTCGTACGTTCAGTACCTTGTCGATATCGGTCAGATCACAAAGGAAGAGGCGCTGAGCCATCCGCAGAAAAATCTCATTACGAAGTGCCTCGGTACCGACGAGCCGGCGGAACCCGATACATACAGACTCGCGTACGTACCGGATTATCTCCTTCTTTGCTCCGACGGGCTTACGAACGCCGTTTCCGAAGACGATATACTCAGCATCGTTTCAAACGCGAACGAAGACGGAAGAACGAAGGTCAGACGTCTCGTCGACGCCGCAAACGAAGCGGGCGGGCAGGATAACATCACCGTTATCCTCGCCGCCGGAGAATGAGCGGAAGGAGGGACAGCCGAATGGATGCTTTTGATAAATATATAGGCAGAGTATTCGATAAAAGGTACAGAATAGAAAAGGTCATCGGCGTAGGCGGTATGGCGATAGTCTTCAAAGCCGAAGATATACTGATGAACCGTACCGTCGCCATAAAGATGCTCAAAAACGATATGTCGGAGGATTCCGAAGCGCTTCGCCGTTTCATCAACGAATCCAAAGCGGTCGCGATGCTCTCTCACGAGAACATAGTGAACATATACGACGTGTCCGTAAAGGGAAACACAAAGTATATAGTAATGGAATATATAGAGGGCATCACGCTGAAATCGTTTCTCAAACGCAAGGGCGGTACTCTTTCGTGGCGTGAAACGCTCAATATAACCGAACAGATACTGCGCGCGCTCGAGCACGCTCACAGCAAGGGAGTCATCCACCGCGATATAAAACCGCAGAACATAATGCTTCTGAAAAACGGGCTTATAAAGGTCGCCGATTTCGGTATAGCAAAGCTTCCCGATAACGATACCTTCACGCTCACCGATAAAGCGATAGGCACGGTGAACTATATCTCGCCCGAGCAGGCGACAAACGAGGGTCCCGCCGATGAGCGGAGCGACCTTTACTCGGTCGGCGTGCTGATGTACGAGCTCTCCTGCGGTCAGCTCCCGTTTTCGGGCGATACGCCCGTCGCCGTGGCTTACAAGCACGTGAACGACATACCGAAGCACCCGCGCGAGATCAGACCGGATATGCCGGAGGGACTCGATCAGATCATAATGCGCGCGATGGAAAAATCGCCGGAGCGCAGATTCCGCTCCGCAAAGCAGATGCTTGCACATATCAACGCGCTGAAAGAAAATCCCGCGATCAAATTCAGAAATCCCGCCGACGAGGTCGACGTCAAAGCCGAAAAACGCGCAAAGAAGGCAAAGCAGAAAAAAGAAAAGAAAAAGAAGAAAAAAGAGGTCCGCGAACGCGGCGGACTCGTTATGCCGATACTGATGGGCGTGCTTTTCGCGCTTATGATAGTTGTCATCGTTATCGGCGTTCTGACTGTCAGAAACATTTTCGACAAGACGGATAACGTCAGAAACAGATCGATAACCGTCAAATCCTACGTCGGGTCCGTCTATTCGGGCGAGCTCAAAGCCGAGCTTGAACAGATAGGCTACACCGTGATAGAAAAGCAGAGCACGAGAGGGAAGATCCTGAACGAGATAGTCGAGCAGGATCCGCCCGCCGGTACGACGAAGCTGAAAAACTCCGATCTTACGATAACTCTTTTCGTGTTCAAAGGCACGGATAAAATGGTGCTGCCCGATTTTACCTACAAGTATTTCAACACGGTAAAATCGGAATTCGCGGCGCAGTTCGAATTCAAAGCCGTAAGGCAGGAGGATCAGCACGTTCCCGCCGATTACGTTATCAGGACCGACCCCGCGGCGGGAAGCGAAGTCGAACCGAATCAGGTGATAACGGTATACGTTTCAAAGGGATATACTCCCGCAAAAACGACCGTGCCGTATATCTGCGAGATCTCCGCTCAGGCGGCAAGGCAGCTGCTTCTTGAAAACGGTCTCGTTCTCGGCAATATCGAATACGAGGATTCCGATACGCCCGCCGGTACGGTGCTCCGCCAGAGCATCGACGCGAACAACGAGGTCGCGGTCAATACCGAGATCAGTATAGTCATCTCGATCGGTCCGCCCGAAACCGAGCCTCCGGAGACTGAAACGGAGGGACCGGAAACGGGAGAGCCCGAAACCGACGAAGAAAATACCGAGCCGGCGGAAATAACGCCGGAACCGTGAGCGATCGTACCGTATGGAAGATAAAATATTAAAAGGGATCATTATGACAAGCGTCGGCGGCAGATACAACGTTCGTATCACGTCTGCCGGCGCTGACGGTTTTACGGTCAAAAACATACCTGCAAGGGGCGTTTTCAGAAACAAAAAGATAACCCCGCTCTGCGCAGACAGAGTCGAGGTCAAAAAAAACGCCGACGGGTACTGTATTTTTGCCGTGGAAGAGAGAAAAAACGAGCTTATAAGACCGCCGCTCGCCAATCTCGACATGCTTTATATAGTCGCCTCCGTGAAGGATCCGGATATGACGGAAGGCTTTGCGGACAAGCTTACCGTCTTATGCGAAAAAAACGGTATAAAGCCCGTTATAGTTATGACCAAATCGGAGCTTGACCGGACTGCCGCCGCAAAGACGGTATCAATGTATAAAGAGACGGGTTACGACGCTTTCGCCGTTTCGTCCGTTACGGGAGAGGGCGTTGAAGAACTGCTTTCACATATAAAAGGGCAGACCGGCTGCGTTTCCGCCTTCTGCGGAGTTTCGGGCGCCGGTAAATCGACGCTTCTGAACACCCTGTTCCCGGGACTCGGCTGCGAGACGGGGCAGATAAGCGAGAAGATACGCAGAGGCAAAAATACGACGAGAAGAGTAACGCTTTTCGAGATAGAAAACGGCACGTATATTGCCGATACTCCCGGCTTCAGCCTGCTCGATTTCGTAAGATTCGATTTCTGCACAAAAGAAGAACTGCCGTATCTTTTTCCCGAATTCGAGCCGTATTTATGCAAATGCAGATATACGAAATGCTCACATACGAAAGAAGACGGCTGTCTCATAAGAGAAGCCGTCGCCGAGGGTAAGATCCCCGAGTCGCGTTACGCCTCGTATCTGTCCATATACGAAGACGTTAAAGACAAAAAAGAATGGATGAAGTGATCAGAGCAGATATTTCACGGCTTGCAGGGGATCGGAAAACACCTTTCCGTATTTTCTGAGCCGAGCCTCGCTCTGATGGCCGCACGTAACGAGAAGACACCCGATGCCGAGATCTTCAGCCGTCTCCGCGTCGTGAGGCGTATCGCCGATCAGAACGGCGTTTTCGGGTTTTTCAAGGGCGAACCATTTCCGCGCCGCCTCGGTCTTGCCGTAGGCTTTGATGTTATCCTGCCCTATGATCGCGTCAAAATAACCGGAAATGCCGAATTTGTCAAGCTGAGTCTGCACCATCGAAACCTCCGAAGCGGTGAGTATCAGCTGCTTCACGCCGCGCCTCCGCACGTATTCGAGCGCGGGTACGACGTTCGGGCAGAGAGGCGCGGAACCGACCGCGTCGTTATAGAGGTCGACCCATTCGACCGCAAGCACGTCAAAGCTCTTTTTCGAAAAGTCGAATCCGAGCCTTTCGTAGTAATCCTTTACGGGAAAACCGAAAACCTCTTTATAGCTTTCCGTATCGAGCTTCTTATCCATGCCGTTTTGTTTCAGCAGAGCGTTCATGGAAGCTACGCCGGTCTGCACGTCGTCAAGTATCGTGCCGTTGAAATCCCAGAGTATGTGAGACGGTCTTTTCATGTGCCGGCGATCCCTTCGATAAGAATTTTTATGCCGAGAGCGATAAGTATCACGCCGCCCGCGACGGCGGCTTTGGTCTTGAATTTCGCGCCGAATTTGTGCCCGATGAACACGCCGAGCACGCATACGGCAAACGTGATCGCGCCGATCACCGCCGCTGAAACGAAAATGTTGAGATTTTTTTCAACGGATAAAGCGATACCGACCGCGAGCGCGTCGATGCTCGTTGCGACAGCCATTATGAAAAGCTCCTTTATATCGAGCTTATCGCTGCCTTCGAACTTATCTTTATCCTTTACGGCGTCGAATATCATCTTGGCGCCGATTACGGCGAGCAGAGCGAAAGCGATTATATGATCGTATTTTTCTATGTACGATATGAACCTCGAACCGAGAAGCCAGCCGAGCAGAGGCATAAGCGCCTGAAAAAAGCCGAAAAAACCGGCTGTTATCAGAGCGGTTCTGAGATTGAATTTCATCATTTTCAGTCCCTTGCACAAAGAGACCGAAAACGCGTCCGCCGAAAGACTCAGCGATACAAGGATCAGTGCAGCAACATTCATTTTTATTTGAGGAAATACAGTATGCTTAATAAAATCATTACCGATTCGGATTTCTACGATTGTGAAACGGAATATCTGCCGGTTGTTAAAAGATACGCGTCAAAGGCGGTTTTCATGAACGAATACGGTTACTGTGCGCTTATGTATATGAGCCGTATCAACTGTTACAAGCTGCCCGGAGGCGGTATCGAAAAGGGCGAGAGCGAGGTGGAAGCGCTTATGCGCGAGCTTCGTGAGGAGACGGGATACGGCAGCTATATCGTCTGCAAGCTCGGCTCCGTCGTCGAGCATAAGAACAGAACGAAATACTGCCAGCATACCTCCGCTTTTCTCGCCTACACGACCAAAGAACGGTTCAGACCGAGCCTTTCCCCGTCGGAGCGCCGCCTCGGCTTCGAGCTTCGGTTCATGAAGCCCGAAAAAGCGATCGAAATACTTCAGTACGGTCTCGATACCACGGACGAATACGGTAAGAAATTCATGTTCAGCCGCGATCTTTCCATACTGAAATACGCTTACAACAACGTTTTGAAATGACCTGTTTTATACGTCGTCTGCGGTCGCAACTACAGATACGCCGGTACCGGCGACGTCTTCGATGATAACGTCGCCGTGCCTTACGCCGTCTTTTGCTTTGACGGCGTTTATTTCTTTCATACAGTCGAAGAGCTTTTCTTTCGGCACGGTGCCGACGGTCCTTACCGGTACGGGTCTTCCCGATAACGTCATTACGGTAGTCGTCAGCGTGCGCTTCGGAGCCGTAAGCTCCTCGGTGACGTAGGCCTCGCCTCTTTTGCAGGTGTTGCCTTCGACTTTTACTATATCTTTTCCGTCGAGGGTGACCGTGATCTCACAGCCCTGCGGACAAATAATGCAAGTATATTTTCTTTCTGTCATTTGCTCATACCTATCCTGACGTGTTCGCAGTTTTCGGGAACGGTCAGCTTGATTTTCTGCATCTCGCCGGGAGCCGCTCTCGGCACTTTTTTCTTTGCCTTTTCCACGCCGTCGGCGTACGCGGTGACCGTGACGCTGCGCGAAACGTCTGAAAATCTGAAATATATCTCGGCCGTATCTCCCGGATGGACCGTCTGCGGAACGGTGTAGCGTATGCCGTCTCCGGCTTCGACCTTTACGGCAGGTCGTTTTGCGTAGGATGAATTTTTGACGTATTCAGCCGCGCTTTGCCCCGCAAGCTCGGCTTCAGCCGAGACGAAGTCGACCAGATCGTGAACGTGAAGAACGTTTCCGCAGGCGAAAATGCCATCGACGCTCGTCTGCCTCTCCGCATCTACCGAGGCGCCGCCCGTAACGCGGTCCATAACGACGCCGGCTTTTTCGGTCAACTCGTTTTCCGGTATCAGACCGACGCTCAGAAGCAGCGTATCGCAGTCGAAATATATCTCCGTGCCTTCTATCGGAACTCTCTGTTCGTCCACCTTCGATACCGTAACGCCGGTAAGACGTTTATCTCCGTGGATCTTCGTCACGGTGTGGGAAAGCAGAAGCGGTATACCGAAATCGTTCAGGCACTGCTCGATGTTTCTCGTAAGACCGCCGGAATAAGGCATTATCTCGCATACCGCGTGTACCTTCGCGCCCTCGAGAGTGAGGCGGCGCGCCATTATCAGCCCGATATCGCCCGAGCCGAGTATCACAACGCTTTTACCCGGCATATATCCTTCTATGTTTATGAGTCTCTGAGCCGTACCGGCGGAGAAAATGCCGGACGGGCGCGTGCCGGGTATGTTCAGAGCGCCTCTGGGCCTTTCGCGGCAGCCCATGGCTAAAATAACGGCTTTTGCCTGCACGCTGAAAATCCCGTCGCCGTTCTGATACGTAACGACCTTGTCTTTGCTCACGTTTATGACGAAAGTGTTCGTGAGCGTTTCGATGCCGCGGGCTTCGACTTCCCTGATATATCTTTCCGCGTATTCGGGACCGGTAAGCTCACAGCCGAATCTGTGCAGCCCGAAGCCGGGATGGATGCACTGCTTCAGTATACCGCCCTTTTTGCCGTCGCGTTCGATAAGAAGTATATCCTTGACTCCGGCGTCGTAAGCGGCTGCTGCGGCGGCAAGCCCCGCGGGACCCGCGCCGACGATAACAATATCTCTTTTTATCATTACTGATCCCCCTTGGTCCTGCCGGTCGTTATAAACGAGCCTTCGCCGCATTTCGTGACCTGCCCGTAAGGTATGTTGAGGCTCTTCGCGATCATCCCGATCACGACGGGCGAGCAGAAGCCGCCCTGACAGCGTCCCATACCGGCGCGTACTCTGCGTTTGACCGCGTCGACCGTTTTCGCCGGAGGATTGTTTTCGAGCGCGTCGCGTATCTCGCCCTCGGTCACCTCTTCACAGCGGCATACGATCCTTCCGTACGCGGGATCCTTTTTTATGTATTCGTTCTTTTCGTCAAAGCTCAGCTCCGACATGAATTTAGCCGGTCTTCTTTCGGTTTTGTATCCGTTCTTTATCTTCGATACGGCTCCGTCCGCAAGAAGCGTCTGTTCCGCGTATTCGGCGAGAGCCGGAGCGGACGAAAGACCGGGCGATTCGATACCGGCAAAGGTAAGGAAATTGTCGGCGCTCTTTCTGATTATGAAATCTCCGGTCGAACCTACCGCGCGCAGACCTGTGAAGGAGGTGATAGCCGCCGCGCGTACGCACGGTACGCTGCGCCTAGCCCCTTCAAGTACCTTCTGAAGTCCCTCGTAAGTCGTTTGTCTGTTTTCTTTATCGTCGACGTCTTCGGAGGTCGGACCGAGGATCAGATTGCCGTCGAAGGTCGGAGAAACGAGTATGCCCTTGCCCATCGCCGACGGGCATACGAACACAGTGCGCGATACGGTCTTTCCCTGGGTTTTATCGACGAGGATGTATTCGCCTTTTCTCGGGCGGACCGAAAATCCGCGGTCGCCGACAAGCGCCGCAATATCGTCAGAATGAAGTCCCGCGGCGTTCACGATATATTTCGCTTCAAACGATCTGCCGTTTTCGCAGACGGCTTTATATCCGTTTTCCGTTTTTTCGATAGCTGTTACGCGGCAGTCATATTCGAGCCCGACGCCGTTATCCATCGCGACGCCCGCCGCCGCGATCGCAAGCGAATAGGGGCATACGATGCCTGCCGTCGGAGCGTAAAGCGCCGCGACCGCCTCCGGCGAGACGTTAGGCTCGAGCGCGTGAAGCTCCTCTTTGCCGATCAGCGAAAGCTCCTTTACGCCGTTTTCGACGCCGCGCGCGTAAAGCTCGGCAAGCTGCTCCTCGTCGCCTGAGAAACCTATTACGAGAGAGCCGTTGTTTTTATATCCGACTCCGAGACGCTTGCAGAGCCCCGGCATGAGCTTTGCTCCTCTTACGTTGAATTTCGCCTTGAGCGAACCGGTCTTCGCGTCGAAGCCGGCGTGGACTATGCCGCTGTTTGCTCCGGTCGCGCCTGCGGCGAGATCGGAAGCGGCTTCAAGCAAAACGATATTTGCCTCGTATTTCGACAGCGCCTCGGCGCATAACGCGCCCACGACGCCGCCGCCGATAATGATTATGTCGTACATCTTGACTCCGTTAAAGCAATTTTTGATTATTCTATCATACTTTCAAATATATTTCAATACTCTTTCTTTGAAAAAAACACAAAAATTTTTACAAAAAAAGAGTAATATCGTGATTTTTGCGGTATATTATATATGGAAGAACAAAATCGCGGGCAAATTTACCCGTATTTTATGAAGAAAAGGTGTATCATGGCATTTCCGCCCGAATTTATCGAAGAGGTAAAAAGAAGAAACAGTCTGGTCGACGTGATAAGCGGCTATGTTTCGCTGCGCCGCGCAGGCTCAAACCACGTGGCTTGCTGTCCTTTTCACAATGAAAAAACGCCTTCGTTCACCGTATTCGAACGGAGCGATTCGTTTTACTGCTTCGGATGCGGCGCCGGCGGAGACGTTATAACCTTTATTATGAAAGCGGAAAATCTCGACTATCCGTCAGCTGTCGAATTTCTTGCAAAACGCGCCGGTCTCACCGTTCCGGATAACGGATACGATAAAAGCGAGCTGTCGAAAAAGAGAAAAACGCTCGATTTGAACAAAGAAGCGGCAAAGTTTTTCCACGGGCAGCTCGTAAGCGGCAAATATCCTCAGGCTATGGAGTACGTTGAGAAAAGAAGGCTCGGCAGAGCCGTGCGCCGCTTCGGACTCGGATACGATCCGCCGAACAGCAAGGCTCTTGCGAATTATCTTTCGTCTCTCGGATATACGGGGCGCGAGATGAACGAAGCGTTCCTCGTGAACCGCGGCGGATACGATATTTACGGCGGCAGACTTATCTTCCCCGTGATCGACGCCGCCGGAAACGTCGTCGCCTTCGGCGGAAGAGCCATGGGAAACGAAAAACAAAAATACATCAACACGACCGACACTCCGGCGTTCAATAAAAGAAAAAATCTCTATGCGCTGAATTACGCCAAGAACGCAAAAGAGGACTATTTCATACTTTGCGAGGGATACGTCGACGTTATAGCTCTGCACCTGGCGGGATTTTCGACGGCGGTAGCGTCGCTCGGCACGTCGTTCACGTCGGAGCAGGCGGCTCTTATGAAAAAATACAAGCCGAAGGTCGTGATCTGCTACGACGGCGACGCCGCGGGGCAGAACGCCACGCAGAAGGCGATAGCGCTCACCACCGCCGCCGGGCTTGAAACGAAGGTGCTTACGATACCGGGCGGTCTCGATCCGGACGAGTTCATCGGCAAATACGGAAAAGAGAACTTTTCGATCCTTTTGCAGAACTGCTACGGACAGGCTGAATTCCGTTGTGAAAAAGCGCTCGCGAAATACGATCTGGCGTCGGACGAGCAGAGAGTCGCCGCCGCGAAAGAGACGGCGGATATAATCGCTTCGTTTCCGACGGCGATAGAGCGCGAGATATACGGAACGAAATACGCCAAAAAGCTCGGTCTCAGCCGCGACAGTTATCTTGAAACGATAAAAAGAAAAGCCGAAAGACTGCAGAGGGCGAGAGAAAACGAAGAAAAAAAGAAAATAATAATGGCGTCCGAAGGGTACGGAGACAGGGTAAATCCCGATATGGTGAGGATGAAAAAGGCGGCGAACGCCGAGGAAGCCCTGCTCGGCATAGGGCAGATGTCTCCGGAATTCCTTATAAAAGCCGAAGAAAGCGGCGCCCTTACCGCCGACGATTTCATGACCGGATTCGGCATAAAGATCTACGGCGTAATGCTCGAGAGCATAAAGAAAAACGGTAAATTCGATATCGCGCTCATATCGGAATCGCTGTTTCCGGAGGAGGTCGCGAGAGTGGTGAGGATGTATTTAGCGAGGCAGCAGCTTCACGATAACAGTTACGAAGTGTTTTTGAAATACGCCGCGGCTCTTCGCGAGGAGAGGAACAAGCAGGAAAAAAGCGACGATAAAGCGACGTACGACGATATACGGGAAATAATAAATAAAAAGAAAAAGAAAAACAACGACGGAGGAGATACGTAAGTGGAAAACGAAAAGAAAGCGATAATAAAGTCTCTGATAGAAACCGGTAAGGCTAAAGGCATGCTCACCTACAACGAGATCACCGAAGCGCTCGACGAGATCGATATGAGCATGGAGCAGATCGAAAAATTCTATGAAAGACTGCAGAACGAAGGCATTGAAGTAGGCGGATTTCTTGACGACAGCCCCGAAATGGAGGGCATCGAGCGTGAAATGGAGAAATACGGCTCCGCCGAAGAAATGGAGAAGATGCTCACGCAGGAAGGTCTTTATATCGACGACCCCGTGAGAGTGTATCTGCGCGACATAGGCAAGTATTCGCTGCTCGATCACGACAGAGAGCTTGAGCTTGCGGAAAGAATGTCTTACGGCGACAGAAACGCGAAAAAAGAGCTCGTCAATTCGAATCTCCGTCTCGTCGTAAGCATCGCGAAAAGATACGTGAGAAACGGTATGTTCTTCCTCGATCTTATCCAGGAGGGCAACCTCGGCCTTATGAAAGCCGTTGAAAAATTCGACTATACGAAGGGCTACAAATTCTCGACCTACGCCACGTGGTGGATCAGACAGGCGATCACCCGCGCGATAGCCGACCAGGCGAGAACGATCAGAATACCGGTACATATGGTCGAAACGATCCATAAGGTATCGAAGATATCGAGGCAGCTTCAGCAGGAAAACGGCAGAGAACCGACCGCGGAGGAAATAGCCGCCGAGCTCAATATGAGCGTTGACAAGGTCATTGAAATAATGAAGGTCGCTCAGGATCCGCTTTCGCTCGAAACGCCCGTCGGCGAAGAGGAAGACACGCATCTCGGCGATTTCATAGCGGACGACGATTCGCCCGCCCCCGTCGACGCCGCGTCGCAGACGCTGCTGCGCGAACAGCTGAACGACGTGCTCAACACGCTCACCCCGCGTGAAGCGCAGGTCCTTCGCCTCCGTTTCGGGCTTGACGACGGCCAGCCGAGAACGCTCGAAGAGGTCGGAAAGCAGTTCAATATAACGAGAGAGCGTATAAGGCAGATTGAAGCGAAGGCTCTGCGTAAGATCCGCCATCCCAGCAGATCGAAAAGGCTCAAAGATTTTCTTGAATAAAGCCGTTGTGATATTTTACAATAATTCAAGCACTTCAATGTGCATAAAGTAGAATTTATCGTCAAGAACGACAAAATTATCAGATCCTATTAGTTATTATTGCACATAAAAAGCGGCTGAAATCGGTTCCTTTGCCGGATCCGGAGAGATCAGCCGCATTTTAATTTAAAAAAATATACTTGACAATTTGCCTTATATAATGTAAAATAGGTACAATGACATAGCTATCCGGTCACGGTAGGTGCTTTTAGGAGGTTTTTTTCAAATGAAAAAGAGACTTGCGGCGTTATTGTTGATACTGATAATGCTTCTTTCCTGCGTTCTCACGAGCTGTAATCTGGACGAAGGCGAGATAGAACAAACCGAAACAAGACGCCCGCTTACGATCACGCTTTATTGCGTCACCGGCGATGAAACGACGCCGGAAGCCGTTAAAAAGGTGCAGGACGCGATAAACAGCATAACGAAAAAGAGATTCAAAACGCAGATCATACTGCGGCTTTATAAGGAATCCGACTACGTCAACGTGGTTGACAACCTCGTCGCGGACATAGCTCTCGAAGAGCAGAAGAAGGCGGACGACGCCTCCGCTTCCGCGTCGGCGGCAAAAGAGTCGAAGCGTATCGCGGCGATAGATAAGCTCATAGCCGCCGATAAAGCTGAGGTCACCACGCGCTCTCTCATAATCTGGCATCCCGAAACCGAGGAACAGACCGAGGAGGAAACGTATGAAACGGAGAAAAACATTCTTAACGAAAACGTTGAGAAGTACCCCGAAGTACGCGCGACCCAGCTCGACATATTCCTTATCTGCGGAACAGACAATCTTTACAAATACGTAAACGATGAAAAATACGCGACCGACGGCGAACCGTTCCTCGTATCGATGGACGAATCGCTCTCGCTTTCCGCGAAGTCGATAAAGCAGTACGTCAACCCCACCGTGCTCCTCGCCGGTAAGGTGAACAACTCGCAGTACGCCATTCCGACTAACAAGCAGATAGCCGATACCTCGATGTATCTCGTGCTTAACAAAGCGATGCTCAAAGAGTTCGGAGCGGAAGAAAACTCGATAAAGAATTTCACGAGCGCCGCGTATATAGATTTCATGCAGAAGGTCAAAGACAGCGGCAAAGGCTATATTCCGCTTCTCTCCGAAGTCCCCGCTCCCGGTATCGTATCGGTATTCGGTGAAGAATCCATATTCGGCACGTACGTCGCCAACACGGCGGTAGCCGGATTCAAAGCCGTTCCGAAAAACCTGCTTTCCGCTTACCAGTATACCGACCACATAATCTATATGGAACAGTACAAGAGAAACGGTTTCGTAGGTACGGGCAACGAAGAAAAAGGCAAGTGGGCTTCCGCCGTTATTACAGCTACGGCGGATGAAATAGCCGAATACAGCGAAGACGAATACGTCGTAAAAGTGCTCGGTAAAGGTATGGCGACGAACGAGACCGTCGGTCAGTATATGTTCGGCATCAGTAAATACGCCGCCAACCCCGACAGATGCATGGAAATAATAACTTACCTCACGACCAACTCGGAAATCAGAAACCTCCTGCAGTACGGCGTCGAAGGTTATAACTACAAGATAGATATCGACAGCGGCAAGCTGCAGCGCCTCAATCACGAATATATGATGGATATCTTCACGACGGGTAACACGTTCATAGCGTATCCGGAAGAAGATATGCCGCTCGACGTTTGGGAAAAAGCAAAAGAAGCGAACAAAACGGCGATCGTTTCACCGTATATGGGCTTCATTTACGAAAAGCCCGAAACCGAGGAGCTCATAGCGAAAATGAAAGCCCTCTCCGCCTCCGTGCTTGAAAAGATCAAAAACTACGATCTGGAAAAAGACAGAGCCGAGAAGAAGGAAAAAATCAATAAATCCATAGCGGACGCCGAAGAAAAGCTGAAAGAACTCAAGGAAAAGCTTGACGCGGTCGCGCCGACGGCGCTCTCTTATATCGAAAGAAGAACGGCTGCCGAAGAAGCTCTCGTACCGTATACCGAAGCTCTCAACGAGGCAAAGGCGGCGATAGCTCCGTACGATACCGTGATAAACAAATGCAAGAGCGATATAAGCTCGCTCAACAACAGGATCAAAGTCGAAAAAGCCAAGAAGCCGACCGAAGCCGATCCGAACCTCGGTCCGGACCAGGCGCTGATCGACGAATGGACCGCCGAGATCGAGCAGAACGAACTGACGATCAGAGAACAGCGCGGATATTCCTATGAACTGAGAAAAGAGCTTGCCGAAGCGCAGGCGGCTTACGACGAGAAATACGCGGAGCTGAAGAAGATCAACGACGAGTATCAGAACAGAAAATACAGCGACGATCCCGAAGTGATGAAGATCTACGAAGACGAGCTGAACAGAGCGGCTCATCCCGAACTGGAATGGGAAGAGCTTACCAAGGAAGAAGCCGACAGCAGAAAGAAGATCATCGACGGGATGAACAAGCTTCAGACCTCTTACGAAGCGAGACTCAACAACTATAACGCCAAGCTCAAAGAGATCGAAGACTATGAAAAAGAGCTCGAGACCTACAACGTGCCCGAGCAGTCCGAAATAGACGCCGATTACGCAAAAGTCTGCGCCGAAGTCGACGAGCTTACTGCTCTTACCGCGAAGCTCGAAGAAGAGAAGAATACGCTCGAAGCGTCCGCCGAAAGCGCGCGTAAAGCCGTAGAGGACGCAAAAGCGGCTCTTGAAGCGGCGAAAGCCGTTCTCGACGAAAAGCAGGAAGCGTTCGCGCCGTTCAATAAAGAAAACGCGATAGCTCTTTCGTACATCGAAGATAAAGAGACCGAAATAGCGGCGGCGCAGAAGAAGCTCAACGATGAAAACGCAAAAGCTTCTCCTTCCGAAGCGAAGATCAGCGAATACACGACTCAGCTCGAAACGCTGAACGCCGAGCTCGCGGAGCTCAAAGCGACGTACGACGCGACGGTTGCCAAAGGCGCCGCCGAAAAGCAGGCGTATGAAACCGCCCTCGCCGAATACACCGCAAAAGAGGAAGCCCTCAAAGCTGCTGAAAACGCCGAAGCTCTCACACAGCTCGAGGCAAAGAAAACCGAGCTTGCCGAAGCAAGCAGCAGCCTCAAGAAAGCGACGAAGACCAAAGACGAAATGCTCCAGAAGGATTACGAGTATTACGACGTAATGGCGAAAACGCTTTACGGAGCGTTCTTCAAGTCGCTTATCGCCGAATGTGAAGAAAATGACGATTACAAGCTGTTCATGAACGTCGGCGAAGAACTGGCTGACGACGAAAAAGGCATCGTAGCGGCATATAATACGTGGTACGAATCCATGTACGGAGCAGGCTGATAAACAAATAAATCAAAAAGCCGTCATAGCGACGGCTTTTTTGATTTACGAATACGGTATTTTACTTGCGTAAATCGATATAACGCCTGCGCGATACGATCAGCCTTCGGGCGGGATACGGTCTCAGAGGTTTTTGCCGACCTCTCTGAGTATGTCTGTCGACGGGGCGGGAATCCTG